>NZ_JCAJXC010000004.1:0-221351 GCF_059278965.1 Pedobacter sp. NEAU-ZC8 | reverse complement strand
CTTGTCTTCCTTCCAGTATGGTGTAATTTTCTTCTGATCCATATCCAGCATCTGCGGTAAGGGTTTCAGGCGCTTTGCCGAAGCTACGCTCATGCTGCTCCAGATGGGCTTTTAAGGTTAGTGTGTCTGTAGGATTTGGATGGATGGTGTAATTAACGATATACTGATTGGAGGTGGATATCTGCACGTTGTATCCGGGCTTTAATTGGCCATTCAACATGTGGTCCTCTTTCATGCGCATGAAAGTAGCATCTGTGTCTGTCTTGCTGTAACTATTGCGTTCTCCAAGAATAGCTTCCTGTTCTTCATATTTGGCAATGTTTTCCGGGAAGGTCTTATTGATATACCTCAGCTTGGCCTTCACCTTCTTATCAACCTGGTCATTTTCTGCAAGCAGTTTATTGAGCTTTTCAACGGTGGCATTCACACTTTCCGGATTGACGGTACTAAGGTCAGGTGGTTCAGGCATCCGATCTTCATCAGCAGCGACATGCTGGGCGTAGTTCCAGATATCCTCCAGCTGCTTTTTCATTTTCTCTTTATTGCTCTGGATTGATTTCTTCCAAACAAAGGTGTATTTGTTGGCATTTGCCTCAATCTTAGTTCCATCGGTATAAACCTGATCTATGCTTAACAGCCCTTCGGTGGCCAGTAATTGAACAACTTCTTCAAACACCGAGCGAAGTGCATGCTTCAGACGAACCCCACGAAAACGGTTGATGGTATTGTGGTCAGGCTTGCTCATGCCGCTAAGCCACATAAAAGGAACCCTTTCCCGGCAGGCTTCAGCAAGCTTCCGACTGGAATAGATATTGGTTACATAACCATAAACCAGCACCTTCAAAAGCAATAAAGGATGATAATTGGATCCACCCCGAATGTGATAAGCTTTTAAAAGCGGCTCAAGATTGATCCGATTAATCACATCATTGACAACGCGGACAGAATGATCCGCAGAAATTAAGTCGTCCAGACTCGGGGGAAGCATCACCAATTGATTTTGGTGATAGGGCCTGAAAGTAGGTCTTTTTACTGCCATTTCCTGGTATGTTTTATACTTAAAAATAAGGAAAACAGACCTTTAAAGCAACTATTTAGCACCTAAAACAGCACCTGTAGAAAATCATTATATAAAAAAGAGCCTGTTCATGATTTATGATACAGGCTCTTTAGCTGCAAAGCAAGTATTATTATTTGTTCTTTCCTAGATCGACAACGATCGGCGTAGAAATACATAGAGATGAATATGTACCAATTACACGACCAATCAACAAGGCGAAGATAAATCCTCTGATGCTTTCTCCACCGAAGATGAAGATCACAAGGAGTACGAAGAATACCGTTAACGAGGTAAGAATGGTACGGCTTAAGGTACTGTTCAATGCGAAGTTGATCGTATTGTTACGCTCTTCACCATGAATATCTTCTTTACCAGTTTCAGCAAGTTTCTCACGGATCCTGTCGAATACGACAACCGTTTCAGTCATGGTATATGACATTACAGTTAAGATCGCAGCGATGAAGTCCTGACCAATCTCCAGGGAGAATGGAAGTACACCGTCTAAGATCGTGTAGAATGACAATACCAGCAAAACGTCATGGAATAATGCGATTACCGCACCCAAGCCATAGTTAAGTTTCTTGAATCGTACGATGATGTAGATAAACATCACTAAACAAGAGAACAGGATCGCACCATAAGCGCTGTATACTAAGTCGCTGGCGATAATAGGACCAACTTTCTGGTTACTTTCAATGGTATACTTAGTGCCGGTTTTGTTCAAGCCTGCTCTTAATGCATCCTCAACAACTCTATCTGCAGAAGTTGCAACATCTGCAATGTGGTAAGTGGTTGTAATCTTAAGCTCGTTTGCGTTACCTGCAGTTTTAACTTCTGGTGCCTCATTTCCGAATACCGGAGTTAATTGCTCCTTCACGCTTTCGGTATCCATAGGCTTATCGAAGTGTACGATATAGTAGCGTCCACCTTTGAAGTCGATACCCAATCTTAAACCGCCGTTTTTGAAGTAGAAGATGGTACCTGCAATGATAATTACCGCGGAGATGGCATAATAGATCTTTCTGCGACCCACAAAGTCAAATGCGATGTCTCTGAAGGCGTGTAAAGTTGCTTTGTTACCGAAAGTGATATTTGAGCTCTTGTTCAACATGCTGTCGAATACCAAACGGGAGATCAATACTGCACAGAACAAGGAAGATAGAATACCGATACAAAGTGTAGTTGCGAAACCTTGAACCGGACCGCTACCGAAGATGTAAAGGATAATACCTAAAATTAAGATGGTAACGTTAGAGTCAATGATTGAAGGCATTGCATGCTTAAATCCTTCTTTAATTGCCAGAGCGGTCGATTTACCATGTAGTAACTCTTCACGCACGCGTTCAAAGATCAGAATGTTCGCATCAACCGAAAGACCGATTACCAGGATGATACCTGCAATACCAGGCAGTGTTAATACTGCACCAAGGGATACCAGGATACCCATGATAAAGAACAAGTTGATCACCAAGGCAAGGTTAGCAACCCAACCAGCTTTGTTGTAGTAAAGCGCCATGAACACAAGGATCACAACGAAAGCAAGACAGAATGATAATAGACCATTATCGATAGCAGCCTGACCTAATGATGGACCAACTACGAATTCACCAACGATTCTAGCCGGTGCAGGTAATTTACCCGCTTTAAGAATGTTTGCTAAATCTTGTGTATCGTTTACAGTGAAGCTACCGGTGATTGAAGAAATACCATTTGGAATTTCATTTTGAACAGTAGGCGCGGAGTAAACGTTGTTATCTAATACGATAGCAATAGATTTTTTGTTATTTGGATCTGCAGATGCTTCAGCAGTGATTTTTTTCCATTTAGCAGCACCGTCACCAGTCATGTACATGGTTACCTCAGGTCTGCCTTTCTGATCATAGTCAGCACGGGCATCGCTGATCGCTTCGCCACCTAGATCAGGTGCGTCGTTCGCGTCAACATCTTTGATGGCATATAGCTCGAATACTTTGCTGCCTTCCATCGGCTTAACGCTCCACATGAATTTGAAGGTTGATGGAATAACTGGCGCAATTTCAGCTCTTTTAAGGTAGCTGTTAACTTTAGCAGTATCTTTTTGCGCAACCCAGCCCACAACTGGTCCTGGACGTAACGCCGGGCCATTTGGTCCCTGGTAAGTAGGGATGGTTAGTACAGCGAATAATGGATTGTTTTTTGCAGCTTCTAAACGTTGAGCGGTTGAATCAGCAGTATTTGCTTTTTTACCTAAGCCAGCAAGCTTACTTCCAGCGGTAGCGGTAGAATCTTTCGCTACTGCAGTAGAAGTAGTGTCTTTAAGGGTAGTAGCTAAGGTTTTGTTGATATTCTCTAATAAAGAATAAACTTCTTCATTCTGATATACTTGCCAGAACTGAAGTTCCGCTGAACCTTGTAGTAATTTGTGGATCCTTTCTTTATCCTGAACACCTGGCATCTCAATCAGAATACGGTTAGTACCTTCTTGTTTCTGCATGTTCGGGCTCACCACACCAAAACCGTCAATACGGCTACGGATGATGATGAATGAACGGTCGATAGCACTTGTAGCTTCTTTAGACAAGTAATTTCTTACTTCTGCATTGCTTGCATTCGCTTTAAGTTGCTGTGCATTGTCCTGATTTGCAAAATAATCTGCAAGTTTTACATTAGGGCTTAGCTTTTCAAAGTTATTAACGAAGAGGTTGATAAAATCTTTACCGCCAGCATTAAGTTCGGTTTGTGCATTTGCAATAGCCTGATTGAAGTTAGCATCGTCAGGGTTTCCAGCCAGTGATTTTACCAGTTCAGCTAATGAAATCTCCATGGTAACGTTCATACCACCTTTTAAATCCAGACCAAGGTTGATTGATTTGGACTTACAGAATTCATAGTCAAATCCGAAGATCGGATAAACGGGTACGGCGGACATGGAGTCCAGATAAGCTTTCTCCTTCTCAGGATCGCCTTTCGCGTAAGCTTTCGCATTTTTCTCTACGTTCGACGTAACCAGATTGAACGAGAGGGAATACACACAGACAATACCTAAGAGTATTGCCATAAATTTAATAAAACCTTTACCTTGCATTTGTTGTTTGTAATTATTGTCTATATGCTATAAATTTTTTTTAACAAGTCGGCAAATCTAATTAAATTTTTAATTATTAGGCCACTTATCAAAGTTTTTCTTGGTGGTGCTCAACTATTTACTTTCGAGCGTAATGAAGGAAAAATCAATTGGATTTTTCTCGTCTGCCTGATGATCTTCGCGCGCAACTTCCAGCCATTTTTCCGGGTCTAAATCCGGGAAATAAGTATCTCCCTCAAAGTTCTGATGCACCCGGGTGAGATAGATCCGGGATGTTCTATCGAGTGCTGCCTTATAAATCTCGGCACCGCCAATCACGAATACCTCTGCCTCATCGCTGCATTTTGCCAGCGCCTCATCCAGGCTTTTCGTCACTTCTGCACCGGTGATCTTTAAATTCTCATTTCGGGTGATGACGATGTTCCGGCGATTGGGCAATGGCTTACCCATAGAGTCGTACGTTTTACGCCCCATAATAACCGTATGCCCCGAAGTGATGGTCTTAAAATGCTTCAGATCTGTCGGAAGTTTCCATAGTAGCTGATTGTCTTTTCCAATAGCATTGTTCGCAGCTGCAGCGACTACAAAAGTTACGATCATACAGCAACCTCTCCTTTAATGTGCGGGTGCGCGTCGTAATGCTCGAGGCTGAAATCCTCATAGCGAAATTCAAAGATGTCTTTAACTGCAGGATTAATCTTCATCTGCGGCAGCGGCTTAGGATCCCTTGTGAGCTGCAGCCTGGCTTGCTCAATATGGTTATTATATATATGCGCATCACCCAGGGTATGGATGAATTCACCTGCTTTCAGATCACACACCTGGGCAACCATCATGGTCAACAGGGCATAGGAAGCAATGTTAAAAGGAACACCAAGGAAGATATCCGCGCTGCGTTGATACAACTGGCAGCTTAACTTGCCATCAGCTACGTAGAACTGGAATAGCGCATGGCAAGGCGGAAGTTTCATATTTTCGATTTCCGCAACGTTCCAGGCAGAAACCATGATCCTGCGGGAATCAGGGTTCTCTTTGATGGTTTTAATTACCTGGGCAATCTGGTCAATGTGCCGGCCGTCAGCAGTGGGCCAGGAGCGCCATTGCGCACCATACACTGGTCCCAGGTTGCCATCGGCATCAGCCCATTCGTCCCAGATGCGGACATTATTTTCCTTTAGGTATTTAATATTGGTGTCGCCCTTTAAAAACCAGATCAGTTCATGGATGATGGATTTAAGGTGGAGTTTCTTGGTGGTGACGATTGGAAAGCCCTCCTCCAGGTTGAATCGCATCTGGTGCCCGAACACGCTTATTGTACCAGTGCCCGTACGGTCGTGCTTTTGTGTGCCATGGTCCAGCACATGTTGCATCAAATCTAAATATTGTTTCATTTCGTTATGGAGAGAACGATGGGAGCATCGTAATCTTATATATTGGAATTAAGTAAATGTTGATTTTTAAAATAAGTAAACCCGGTTTGTACAAATGTTAAATGCTGTTCTTACAAAACTATCATAAAAAACGTTAATGTGTGCCCTCTATGCTTTTAATTTCAAGAAGGGCAGACATCGTGGAGTTGATTACGCTACAGCTTTAATAGTCTTTTTGTAAGTTTGCTTTATTCAAGAAAAAATCAGAGCTCATGCTTGCATTTGCAAATGCTAAAATTAATATCGGCTTAAACGTGACAGAGAAGCTACCGAGTGGCTATCATAACATTGAGACGGTATTTTATCCCATAAAAATTCATGACGTGGTGGAGATCACCGATGCTCAGCTCATCAGCTGCAAGGTGGCAGGTATCGACATCGAGGGTAATCCCGAAGACAATCTTTGCTATAAGGCTTTCCGGTTACTACAAAAAGATTACAATTTTCCAGCGCAACAAATTACCCTGCTTAAGCAGATCCCAATTGGCGCCGGACTCGGTGGAGGCTCTTCTGATGCGGCGCACCTGATTAAGGTTATCGATCAGAAGTTCAACCTTGGTCTAAGCGTTTCGGAAATGGAGCAGTATGCCGCTCAGCTTGGCGCAGACTGTGCGTTCTTTATCCAGAACAAGCCAGTTTATGCTTATGGGAAGGGAGATCAGTTCATGCCGCTTACCCTGGATCTATCTGCCTATAACATGGTGTTGGTAAAACCGGAGATTCATGTCTCCACCGCGCAAGCCTATGCTGGGATGATTCCGCAGGCTAGTGACGCAAACCTGATTGAATTGGTGCAGCAGCCCCTGGAGCATTGGAAGAATCATATTAAAAATGATTTTGAACGGATGGTCTTCGAGAAATATCCGGCAATACGTGATGTTAAGAATGCGTTATACCAGGCGGGTGCCTTGTATGCTGCAATGAGTGGCAGCGGTTCTTCGGTATATGGCATCTTTGATAAAACAATCTCGCTCCCGGAACTTGAACAAAAAAATAAAGTGTACTATAACCTATAATAATATGATGGAGATCAACCTGGTCCGTAAAAACCAAAAGTTCAACTTTGAAGCAGTGAATCCTGCGGGCCAAACGGTAGAAATAGATGCTAAACCGGAAATCGGTGGTGAAGGCAGAGGTTTTCGCCCGATGGAAATGCTGCTTGTCGGTCTGGGTGGCTGTAGTGGTATTGATATGGTAAACGTCTTGCAGAAGCAGAAAGAGCCTTTGACTGATCTGAAGATCAACATCAAGGCGAGCCGCCGGGATGAAGAGATGCCACCGATTTTCGAAGAGATAAACATACACTTCGACCTTTACGGTCCATTGAACCAGCAGAAAGTCGAACGCGCATTGGCGCTGACTTTCGAAAAATATTGCTCTGTTTCCAATATCCTTGGACGCTCAGCAACTTTGAAATATACATACACCATTCATGCCTAATATAATGTCAGAAGAAAACTTCGAAACCATTGCCATCCGCCTGCAAGCGGAACGCAGCCAGTACAAAGAACACTCCGTGCCACTTTATCTAACTTCCAGCTATAAATTTGACGATGCAGAAGATATGCGCGCCCTGTTTGCCGCAGAAAAAGAAGGTAATGTTTATAGCAGATATGCCAATCCAAATACCTCAGAACTCATAGAGAAGATGGCTGCACTTGAAGGTGCGGAGACCGGCTGGGTAACCGCTACCGGTATGGCGGCAATTTTTACCACCATGGCAACTTTCCTGCAAAATGGAGATCATGTGCTTTCGAGTCGTGCTGTATTTGGCTCTACCCACCAGTTGCTTACCGGTATTTTCCCCAAATGGGGAATAGATTACGCCTATGCTGATCTGGATAAGCCACAGCAGTGGATCGATGGTATTAAAGCAAATACAAAGATGATCTTTGTAGAAACGCCTTCAAATCCCGGGATCGAGATCATTGACCTGAAATGGCTGGCTGATCTGGCTAAAAAACACAATTTGTTGTTAGTTGTTGATAACTGCTTTGCCACACCATACCTGCAGCAGCCGCTAAAGTTAGGTGCAGACATTTCCATTCACTCGGCAACCAAATATATCGACGGACAAGGACGTACCCTCGGCGGTATCATCCTGGGTTCTGCGGAGCTGATGAAGCAGATTGAAGGCTTTGCAAGGCATTCTGGGCCTGCAATGTCACCTTTCAACGCCTGGTTGTTATCTAAAAGCTTAGAAACACTTGCGGTGCGGATGGACAGGCATTGCGAAAATGCACTGAAAGTTGCCAGTTTCCTGGAAAGCCAAGCCAACGTTGTCAAAGTGATGTATCCTTTTCTGGAATCGCATCCACAGTATGAAATTGCGAAAAGGCAGATGAAACAAGGTGGCGGCATTGTCACTTTCGTGATTGAAGGTGGTGTGCAGGCTGCTGCCGGCTTCATGGATAAGCTTAAGATGTTCTCTATTTCGGCAAATCTTGGCGATACCAGATCCATCGCGACGCATCCGGCAACCAGTACACACTCCAAACTTACCGAGGCCCAACGCCAGGAGGTGGGTATTGAGCAAGGGACCATTCGCTTGTCCATCGGTCTGGAACATATCGATGACATCCTTAAAGATATTCAGCAGGCGCTTAGTTAAAATTGCGCTCCTTGTTAAAGAAGCTGTTCGGTTTTGCTGAACAGCTTTTTTTTGTGCCCATTCAAAATCAAAAAGAAGAAAGCTATGCAGCATAGTTGCAGCAGACCTCAAAAACATCTGACACACATGTTGCGTGGGTGAGGTGTGGACGAGGTGTGCGCCAGGTGTGTCTCAGCTGTGCTTAATTCTTGTATTTTGGTATAAACAAAAAGCGCGTGGATCTCCTGTGAGACGCACGCGCTTGGACGTAAATATAAAGTGTAAAGTTAGCTGATGTAATTGCGATCTTCTTCGCTAAGGTGATCCTTGTTCGGGTCATTGGAATCAAGACGATCATCATAGGTTGTGACCGTAGTTCTGGGCTTTGCAACGAAATAGCCCAGTACAAATCCGATAAATGTGCAGACACCAATCACGACCAGCTTCGAAACTTCCGCTGTGGTGAAAATGAAATTGAACTCCACTGCATCGGTGTTGATGACCAGGAAGACTGTAACGAGTGCCGTGAAGGCAATGATGAATAAGGTTTTTGCACGCATGAGGATTAGAAGCTATAATTTAACAATAATTCAAAAATAGGATTATGCCGGTAAGTGTGATTAACAAACACAATTCTTGTGCCCAGGTCTATGTTTGGTTGATAGCGAAGCACATTCATGTCGGCATGAATCTCTACCCCGTAAGTTTTAGGCTGAAAAATGGAAGTTTCTAATCCAATGTTCTCGTAATGCGAGAACACTCCGCCGCGCAGGTTGCGAATATAGGCAATCGGGCCAAGTTCTGCGTCAGGGAAGGCGATAGGGAACCTGTAGTTTAACAGGAAGGTATTTTTCAGTCTGCTCCTCGCCGGGATGTTGTTGTATCCGTAAACGGTGTTGATCTCCGTATTGTATTGCCTTACGCCTGAAGCCTGCTGATGGTTGAAGTTTGCCAGGAAACTATGATTTCTTCCGATCCCGGGGAAATAGGCGAAAGCTTCGGTAGAGAACAGATCCCCCTGAAGCCTGGAATCAAATGGCTGATGAAAATATTTCAACCGGAGAATCTGGCCCCATCTAGGTGCAACGTCGCGCTCGGCCTGCCTGACGCTGTGCTGTAAAGTTAGGCCGTAGTTTAACGGAAAGTTGAGCCTGGTGTTGAAACTGGATGGCAGGTTCTCCAGCATGTAACGCCTGGTATAACTGGTGCCGATGTTTGCAGATATGTTGTAGTTGTCGTTTAGGGCACTGAAGCTGATTGGAATCCTTGCGTTCAGTCCGATGTAGTGCTCCCGCCAGTCGCCCTGTTTGATCACCTTGTTAGCGTTATAAAAACTCCGTCTTGGCCGATTTTCATAGTTTACCGTAAACACGGGAAGAAAGCTCTTGATGGATATACCGGCATTGTACTCGAAACGGTTCAAATCCCGGTGATAATCCAAACCGGTAAATAAACTTACGGTATTCAGTAGATTATCTGATTGCAGCTGCAGTCCTCCGGTATAGCTGTCCTCAATCGTCGGGATAATGCTGTGAAAATTGAAGACATGCTGTAGCTTGCGGAAGGGACGGGACTGATAATTGCTGTCGGGAATTTCGGCAAATACATCCCAGATATTTTCCTGTGCTTTGGCTGCCTGGCCAAAGAAAACGAAGTTGTCTGCTTCCACTTTTTCAGGATTAAACGTTTGTGTTGCGACCTCGAAACCCTGCGGATTGTAGTTGTTGAAAACGAAAGTCTCGTCATTTTCACCCGGAGCAAGATTAAAAGCGCCGAATTTAGAGGCGCTCAGCGCCATTATCTCCTTCGAGTTGAGGTCTAAGTAGTAAATGTTATCTAAACCGCTGTAATGGGCGTTAAATGCGATTCCTTGCTTGTAAAACACCGGTTTGCTGATCTGTTGCCGTGTTTTTTTGATCAATTCCAGCTTTTTGCCTGATTTTTCCATCAGCCACAAGGACTTGCCTTTTTCTGATACACTAACGTATGTGAACGAATTACCGTCGGAATTGTAAGCTGGTGTCTGCAGAATTAGGTTGTCATCATTCTCATATTTATAGAGGATTTCTCCGGTATTTGCATCCAGTTCCACGAGGTTAAACTGATTACTTAAATCAACCTGAACCGCAATAATTTTCTTGCCATCAGCAGAAAGGGTAGGGGAGAAGAGCCTGGATTTAAAAGTCAGTTGTTTGTAGGATTTGGTGGAAATATCGTAGCGGCAAATAACGCTGAAACTTTCCTGCCGAAAGCGTGGGTTATATCGAATTTCATCCCATACTATGATGTTCTTAGCGAAGCTAAACCAGGGCTGTTCCTGATAGCCGATTTTAAGTATGGTTTGTTCGTTTTTATTCTTGTCAATAATGACGAATTCTGGGGTGATTGCCTTGCTCTTTTTTAATGTTAACAGGGTTCCATTTTCCATAGTAACCGGTAATAAATAGTCGGTCGAAAACTTCGGAGTTTTGGTTTGTGTCTGGTACATTTCACAGTTGGATAAACTGTCTTGTTTCTTCCACTCATTTTGAAGTAATGAAACGGTTTCTTTGTACCACTCCTGTGTTCCCTTTCCGGTATGTTTTTTCAAGCTATTAGAGAAAGGATAAAGTCGTAATGGACGTCGTTTAATGTCGGTGAGTACGCTGTCGAAAATACCCGTTCCAAATTGCTTTCTGATGTTCGAACTAAGCAGGTAACCAAGTTGATAATATCCAGGTGTTACGTCCTTTGAGGAACCAAAGTTTGCCTTACTGTAGTTGTACGTTTTTCCGCTGAGTAAGTTGGCGCGGTAGGGCATGATCCAGGCCGGTTGTCGGCCACGTCCGGAATTGGTTAAAGCAGTCTCTGTGGTAACGGCATCACCTTCAAAGAACCATAGCGGGATGGAGGCACCCATCCAGGCAAAGTATACCAGCTCAGGGAAGGGGCGCTTTCGCCCGGTAAGCTTATCATACTGCACCGCATGACGTAGCTCATGCACCGCTAGGTTGTTTAGCCAATCCTGACTGTCAAAGGCCTGTGGTGGGGTAGTGAAGAACTCAGATTTCTTCGGACCAAGTTGTACAAATCCATTTGCGATGACGCCACGGTTCTGGAGCACGATGGGCAGCTGCGTTCCTGACACGCCTAAACTGTATCCCTCCCGGGGATAAATGAAGCTGATGGTGTTGGCCATGCGTTGTGCCTCAGTTTCGATCTCTGCTGGAAAGATGATCTTAAAGCCATTTGCATCTATTTGACGCCACTTTACACTAAGTGGGTTCTGTTCTCCATTGAAAAGTTGTGCTTGTGCTGGTGCTAATGATACGATTGAACATATCGAGTATAAAGTACTGATAAGTAATATTCTATGTGGTTTTAAAAAGGGCATATAACTTTAATGCTAAAAAACTTAGTTATTTTCTCGTGTAAAATCTCAACCTACATTAAGTAAATATTTTCAAATATTTGGTAATGTATTGATAATCATAATTCTATTACTTGTAGTTGCCTTGTCGTATTTACATGAAATATCGTCTCGAGCTTGGTAATTTCAGGTCTTTTAACCTTGAAAACCCAATTCCAAGATCTAAAAGGATTTTGCTCGTAATATACACTAATCAGTTGTAATTGAACATCAGAATTTTTGCTTGTCGGAAAAAATTGATGCAGGTAGCACCGGTTAGAGCTCTTCTGATTGTTCATCACGATTGTACTTTTTATCAAATTCTCGGCGCGTAAAAACAAGATTTTTGGGTGATGTACATTCCCTATTTAAATCATTGTTGATCTTTCAGCGCTGAAAGAACTGAAGTTTATCGGAGGTATATAACCAGCTTAGGAGGCTCAGGTACCGGTAATTCTGGTGCTGTTTGAAGTGAATATTTTAGCCCTAGTTAGGTGCTTTTCCTCGCATTTTGATCTTTGATTTATACCCAGAATTTTCGTGTTTCAATAGCGATATAGTACCTGTCGCTTCTATTATATAGAGGCGTATAATGACATAAGTAGGTCGTCTTGAATAGCGATGTTAGATGGTGTCTTCAGTTAAATAGGGGTGATAAACTGACCGTATTCTGCGTGTAATCTGTTCTGTTTGTTGTGTTAATTTAGAACATATTGAATGGATCTTACTGCTATTTATTTGTCTTATTTAATAGTTTGCAGTTGTAGATTTTGATTCTTTAAAGCTCATAAGGTGAATAACGTGATCTGTAAAATTAAATTATTTCACTGCTAATTGATGACTTGAAGGTGCTGTTAGATGTTCCGTAATGTTTAATTATACGGACCTATTTCTATCCCTGGTCTGGAGATAACTGCTATGTAAATGGAATTATTTATTGGGTTTGACTAGCTGAATAGATGCGCGATAATAGGTGGAAATCTAAGTGTTTTTATTACAAAGAATCCCGCGCATGTTACACTATTTAGATGCCGCGACTGCACCAATTCGAGCAGTATTAGCTGCTGGATCCTACTGTAATTTCTTGCGTGTTTTATAGATCGGATATAGGAAAACTGCACCTAAAATAAGCACTGCGCCTATGTAAAATCCCAGCGTCATCTTCTCCTGTTTGCCAAAGAAAAGGAAGGCTAATAGGATGCCATATACAGGCTCAAGATTGGTGATCAATGCCACCCTGAATGCTGATAAGGTACGCATTACAGATACCCCTGCGACATAGGCTAAGGCAGTGCATATGGTGCCAAGGAACATCAGATAGATCCAATCCATTCCACTCAGATTGAACGTCTCAGTTTGCAATGTTCCATCAAAAATACGGTAGATGGTGATCCAGAAAAATGCACCTGAGATCTCGTAAAAACCAATCACCTGTGGTTCGGTTTTCTGCACGAGTGTGGAGTTGAAAATATTGAATACACTTGAAGCTAGTGCTGCGGAAAGCCCGAATATGATACCTAGGGTATACTGACTTTCAAATTTGAAGATGAGGTAAATTCCAAGGATGATGATAAGCCCAATCACGATGTCTGCAACCAGTATTGGCTTCCTTTTTATCAGTGGCTCTAATACCGCGGTAAACAAGGTAAAAGAAGACAGGCATACCAAGGTCACGGATACGGTGGAAACTTTAATCGCATGGAAGAATAAAATCCAGTGCAGCGCAACGATACTCCCGATGAAGAAAAACTGCAGGAACTGCTTTCTGCTAACCTTCAGATTGACCTTGGCAATGCTGAAGTAAATGAATAGCGTAATGCTCGCAATAAGCACACGATACCAGACCATCTGAACGGCATCTATAGAAATTAATGCGCCAAGGATTCCGGTAAATCCCCAAACGAAAACGGTAGAATGCAGAATCAGGAGATTTCTTTTTTCAGTAGCAGGCGTGATGTCAGACATGTTATTTAGGTGCTTTTTTTAGCAGTATATAGCCTAAAATTCCGAAAAGGATGGTTGGGAGCAATACCGCAAAAAGTGGGGGTATGCCACCTTTGATGGAGAACATTTTTGCGAATTGGTTCAAAACGATATAGCCAAAGCTCAGGAAAATTCCAATTCCAAGCGGTAGGCCAACGCCTCCGCGTACTTTCCTTGAGGACAAGGCAACACCTATCAGAGTTAAAACGAACGCGGAGAGCGGCTGTAAATAGCGCTTATATTGCTCAAATAACAGATCGTTCATGATCCCTGAACCGCGTGTGCTTTCCTTTCTGATTTTTTCGGACAGTTCCCGGTTGCTCAGGTTCTCGTAGATATTGTCATATGCGGAGAAGTCGTCGGGACGCATATCCAGGATGGTGTCTTTTTTCTTGTCACCCCCAGTAATGAAAGTTTCCTTGAGCCCATCGATATTACGGATAGTGTAGTTCGACATCTTCCAGGAACGCTTGGTAGAATCCCAGGCAATTGACTCGGCTACAATCTTTTTCCGCATCACATCACCCTCGAAATTATCCAGGATGAACTTTGTGCCGATCTTGGTTTTGTTGTCAAAGCCCTCAATGTAGATATAGGTGTTCTTATCCAGTTTCATGTGGATCTGCCCCTTTACTGAAGGACTTCCCTGCTTCACATAGGTGTTCTCAAAGGTGTTTTTGAGGGTGTTGGTGTAAGGTAGAATGTAGAGGTTTGCCGCAAGGTTAACCGCAAAAATGATAAATGCAGAAATAAAATAGGGGCGTAAGAACCTGTTGAAGCTTACGCCACCACTTAGAATGGGTACAATCTCGGTTTGGTCAGCCATCTTTGCGGTAAAGAAGATCACTGCAATGAAGTTGATCAGGGGTGAGAGCATGTTCACATAAAACGGAATGGAACCTGCATAATACAAGGAAACAACCTGCCAAAAGGTAAGGTTGTTCCTTAGAAAATCGTCCAGCTTCTCAGAAAGATCAAAGATCACGATAATCACCACGAAGATGGTCAGGGTATAAATGAATGTACCCAGATACTTGCCGATAATATGGCGGTCTAAGATTTTGAGTCTGCCTGTCAGGAAGTTCATTTATAATTTTTGTCCTAATACTTTCACCATCTGGTTCTTCCACTCATAAAACGTTCCATTTATGATCCGTTCTCTGGCTTCTTTAACCAGCCATAAGTAGAAATTAAGATTGTGTAGTGTTGCAATCTGGGCGCCGAGCATCTCCTTAGAGTGCATCAGATGTCTCAAATATGCTTTTGAATATACCTGATCTGCAAACAAATCGCTATCTGCTTCAATAGGAGAAAGGTCATCTGCCCATTTCTTATTGCCGATATTGATAATCCCATTTTTGGTAAACAACATCCCATTACGTGCATTCCTGGTTGGCATCACGCAGTCAAACATATCTACACCTAATGCGATGTTCTCCAGGATATTGATCGGTGTACCAACACCCATCAGGTAGCGTGGTTTCTCTTCAGGAAGGATGTCGCAAACCACTTCGGTCATGCCGTACATCTCTTCTGCGGGTTCTCCAACGGATAAACCACCGATGGCATTACCTTCACGGCCCATGCTGGCGATGAACTCTGCTGATTTTACCCGAAGATCTTTATATACAGAGCCCTGCACAATTGGAAAAAGGGTCTGCTCATAACCGTATTTAGGCTCGGTGGTGTCCACACGGTCACAGCAGCGCTTAAGCCAGCGGTGTGTCATCTGGATGGACCTTGCGGCATATCGGTAATCGCATGGATAAGGGGTGCATTCATCGAACGCCATGATGATATCCGCACCGATGGTACGTTGGATATCCATTGCATTCTCCGGAGTAAACAAGTGTTTGGAGCCATCGATATGGGAGCTAAAGGTTACCCCTTCCTCCTTAATCTTCCGCACTTTGCTTAAAGAATAGACCTGATAGCCACCACTGTCGGTTAGGATCGGACGATCCCAGCCTATAAACTTGTGCAGTCCACCTGCTTTTTCAAGAATGTCCAATCCCGGACGGAGGTATAAATGATAGGTGTTTCCTAAAATAATCTGTGCCTTGATGTCATCTTTGAGTTCCCGCTGATGAACCGCTTTTACAGTACCTGCTGTACCTACCGGCATAAAGATCGGGGTTTGTATTTCGCCGTGTGCTGTTGTAACTGTCCCTGCTCTTGCTTTTGAAAAGGCATCACGTGCCTCTAAACTAAACTTCATATATTAATTTGCTCGCCAAATAATTCGTCAAAAGTAGCAAAAAAGGCGCTATTAACCCGTTTAAATTTTTATCAACATCAGGAACATTACAGATTATTAATCAGAAATTTGGCCACCAAAAATACACTGTGAATTTATCCTTAATAGCGCTGGTGCTGCTTGGCGCTTTCCTCTTTTGTTTCCTGGTTCAGCTTTATTTTACCCTGTTTGTACATCTTAAACTCGCCAAATTTCAGGTGCAGGAACTTCCAGCGGCGAATGCTAGCCCAGTCACAGTTATCATATGTGCACGTAATGAGGCGGCTAATCTTCAGGTTAACCTCCCAACCATCCTAGACCAGGCATATCCTGATTTTGAGGTTGTGGTCGTAAATGATCGTTCCTGGGACGGTACAAAAGAAATCCTGCGCGACTTTGAGGCAAGTTATCCAAACCTGAAGGTGGTTACCGTACCAGAAAGCGCTAAATACATTGCTGGAAAGAAATTTGCAGTAACCATGGGTATTAAAGCTGCGAAACACGACTGGCTGGTGTTCACTGATGCGGATTGTAAACCCGAGTCAGCAAATTGGCTTATTGGTATGCAGCAGCCTGCAGACCCTTCTACTGAAATCCTTTTGGGGTATTCTCCATATACGAAGAACAGGGGTCTGCTCAATGCATTGATCCGCTTTGAAACATTCTTTACTGCCGTTAATTACCTTTCTTTTGCAATCAAGGGGATGCCATACATGGGGGTAGGCCGGAACATGGCTTATAAAAAAGAGCTGTTCTTTAAGAGTAAAGGCTTCGCATCCCACATGCATATCCCCTCTGGTGACGATGATCTTTTCGTAAACGCACATGCCAACGCCTATAACACTGCAATCCAGATCCACCCGGATACCTTCATGCATACTGATCCCAAAAGAACCTGGTCTGCATACCTGAAGCAGAAAAAACGTCATTTCGGAGCAGGAAAGCTTTATAAAGCCAAGCACAAGTTTATTCTATCAGCGCAAATCATCATTCAGTTCCTATTCTATACCTTGCTGGTCGCCCTATGCTGTTTTAGAGAAACTCAGCTAATTGCCGGAGGACTTTTCCTACTGAGCCTGTTGATACGCTCGCTCATCTACCCAGGACTGCTTAAAAAGCTCGGTTACCCGGGATTACGCTGGTGGTTCCCTCTGCTAGACATACTATTGTTCATTTTTTTAGTGTTTAATGGCATTCTGTCTATCTTTGTTAAAAAAGTACAGTGGAAATAAAATCAGAGCTCATACAGCAACACTTTAAGAACCTTACCGAAAAGCAGATTCAGCAGTTCGATCAATTGTTTGAACTTTACAGCTTTTGGAACGCACAGATTAATGTGATTTCAAGAAAGGACATTGAGGCGCTTTATGAGCGACATATCCTGCACTCGCTGGGTATAGCGAAGTTTATTTCTTTCAAACCGGGCGAGAAAGTACTTGATGTTGGCACTGGCGGGGGCTTCCCAGGCATTCCATTGGCGATCATGTTCCCGGAAACACAGTTTCATCTGGTCGATTCTATTGGTAAAAAAATCAAAGTTGTAACTGAGGTCGCTGCAGCACTGGGCTTAACAAACGTTAAAGCCTCACATTCCCGTGCCGAGCAGATTGAAGGGAAGTTTGATTTTGTCGTTTCCCGGGCGGTAACGAGGCTTGTTGACTTCTATCCATGGATCAAAGGTAAATTCAACAAAGAGTCTAAGAACGCGGTTCCAAATGGTATTTTGTACCTGAAAGGTGGTGATCTAAAGGAGGAAATTGAAGAATCCAGGCTTAAAGCAGAACTCTATCCGCTTTCGGCGTATTTCGATTCGCCGTTTTTCGAAACGAAGTATGTTGTCTATATACCTCAGTAAACTTTAATCTTCTAAATAGGCTTATTTCTTTCGAGATAATTAAACGCACAACAGTGAATTGACTTAGGTTGTTAATTTACGTTATGAGTTTAATTTCAAAAATTGCGCTAACGCTCATCAAGGGTGTTGGGCATGTGACTGCCAAGAACTTGTTGGCCAACTTTGGTAATGCAGCTGCTGTTTTCAAGGCTTCAAAATCTGCATTGATGCAGGTTCCCGGTGTGGGTGAGGCTATAGCCTCCCAAATCCTGGATACCGATGCGCTGAAAGAAGCTGCGCGGCAGTTGCAGTTTTTAGAGAAGCATAAAATTGAGGTCCTCTTTTTCAAAGATGAAAATTATCCACGGCGCCTTAGGGATTGTCCTGATGCACCAATTCTCCTCTACTATAAGGGTAATGCAGACCTCAATCATCCAAGGATTGTAAGCGTGGTGGGTACCAGGAGAGCCACCGCTTACGGCAAAATGTTATGCCGGCAACTTGCTGAAACCCTGAAGCCCTACGATGTGCTGGTGGTGAGTGGACTAGCTTACGGGATTGACGTTGAGGCGCATAAAGAAAGCCTGGCTAACGATATTCCGACTATTGGGGTCCTAGGCCATGGCTTAGACCGCATATATCCACACCTGCATAAAACCATAGCACAGAACATGCTTCGAAACGGGGGACTGCTCACCGAGTTTCCACTAAACACCGTGCCCGACCGGGAGAATTTTCCTAAGCGTAATCGCATCATTGCCGGAATTGCTGACGTTACTGTGGTTGTAGAGGCTACAGCTAAGGGCGGTGCGCTGATCACTGCAGACATCGCAGGATCTTATAACAGAGATGTTTTTGCTTTTCCCGGGCGCAGTACCGATGAATATTCACAGGGTTGTAATTTTCTGATCAAGACGAACAGGGCCGGTTTACTGAACCATGCCCGCGATCTGGTGTACTATTTAGGTTGGGACGACAAACACGGAAAGTCTTCCGAAAAGCAGCTTAAACTACCAGTAGGCCTCTCTCTGGAAGAGTTGAGTATCGTTCAGGTATTGAGGGATGCTCCGGCAATGGTTGATGAAATTGCCATAAAAACCACCCTGCAGCAAAGCAAACTGGCTATACATTTGTTAAGTTTAGAGATGCAGGGGGTGTTGACTTCCTTACCTGGAAATGTTTATAGATTGAATTAATTACCGTATTTTTGTTGCTATGTGGTACAACAACATCCTAGAAACCATTGGAAACACGCCTCTGGTAAAATTAAATAATGTCACGAAGGGCATTGAAGCGACTGTTTTAGCCAAAATTGAGAGCAATAATCCCGGCAACTCCATCAAAGACCGTATGGCCTTAAAGATGATTGAGGATGCGGAGAAAAGTGGTGCTTTAAAGCCAGGTGGAACGATCATCGAAGGTACTTCTGGCAATACAGGAATGGGGCTTGCCATGGCAGCCATCATCAAAGGATACAAATGTATCTTCACCTCAACAGATAAACAATCCAAGGAGAAGTTCGATGCTTTACGTGCTTTTGGCGCTGAGGTGATTGTGTGTCCTACGGATGTTGATCCTGAAGATCCACGTTCATATTATTCCGTGTCTTCCAGACTGGAGCGTGAAGTTCCGAACTCCTGGAAACCGAACCAGTATGATAACCTTTCCAATACCCAGGCCCATTACGAGCAAACCGGTCCTGAGATCTGGGAGCAAACAGAAGGGAAAATCACACACCTGGTTGTAGGTGTTGGAACAGGTGGTACCATCTCTGGTGCCGGTAAATTTCTTAAAGAGAAGAACCCCGACATCAAAATCTGGGGTATTGATACTTACGGTTCCGTATTCAAAAAATACAAAGAGACCGGTGAATTTGACAAGAACGAGATCTATCCGTACATCACAGAAGGTATCGGCGAGGATTTCTTACCTCAGAACGTTAACTTCGACGTGATTGACGGATTTGAAAAAGTAACCGATAAAGATGCTGCGGTAATGACCAGAGAGATCGCTTTGAAAGAAGGTATTTTCGCTGGGAACTCCGCAGGTGCCGCAGTAGCAGGACTTTTACAACTTAAAGATCACTTTAAACCAGAGGATGTGGTTGTTGTCATCTTTGTTGACCATGGTAGCAGATACATGGGTAAAATGTTCAATAAAGAATGGATGATGGAGCGTGGCTTCATTGAAAACGAAACCATCAACGAAATTGTCAAGTAGGCTTTCAGCGAATAAGATAAGTTCAAGATATAAAAGCAAAGCCCCGATCTAAATGATCGGGGCTTTGCTTTTATAGGTGGTTATCAACTAGTGACCAGGACCATTTGCGTCAACACGTTTGATCTGTGCACCTAATGCACGTAAACGGATATCGATATCCTGATAGCCACGTTCTATTTGTTCAATGTTATAGATCGTTGAGGTGCCCTCTGCAGACAAAGCTGCAATTAACAGGGAAACACCTGCTCGGATATCCGGAGAAGTCATGCTGATACCTCTTAAACGGTATGCTTTGTCGATACCGATTACACTTGCGCGGTGTGGATCACAAAGGATGATCTGTGCACCCATTTCAATCAGCTTATCCACAAAGAACAGGCGACTTTCAAACATTTTCTGATGGATCAGTACAGAACCTTTGGCCTGTGTAGCCACAACCAATACAATACTCAGCAAGTCTGGGGTAAATCCGGGCCATGGAGAATCGGCAATGGTTAACATCGAGCCATCAATAAACGACTCAATGACATAGTGATCCTGCGAAGGAATATAGATATCATCACCTTTAACTTCGAACTTAATACCCAGCTTTCTGAAAACATCAGGGATGATTCCCAGTTCTGAATAGCAAACATCTTTAATCGTGATCTCAGAACCAGTCATTGCAGCAAGACCGATGAAAGAACCGATCTCAATCATATCCGGAAGCATACGGTGTTCTGTACCGCCAAGTTTTTCAACGCCTTCAATGGTTAGCAAGTTTGAGCCGATCCCGGAGATCTTTGCACCCATACGGTTCAGCATCTTACATAGTTGCTGTAAGTAAGGCTCACAGGCAGCATTGTAAATAGTGGTTGTACCTTTAGCAAGTACAGCTGTCATCACGATATTTGCAGTACCAGTTACCGAGGCCTCGTCCAACAAGATATAGGTTCCCTGTAAATTGGTTGCATCAACATTAAAGAATTCGTTTTTGCTGTCGTAAACGAATTTAGCGCCCAGCTTTTCAAAACCAAGGAAGTGGGTATCTAAGCGGCGTCTGCCGATCTTGTCGCCACCTGGTTTTGGAATTGCAGCACGACCAAAGCGCCCTAAAAGGGGACCAACAATCATGATGGAACCTCTTAAACTGCCACCTTTTCTTTTAAAGGTATCAGAGGTAAAGAATTCCAGGTTAATGTTTGCTGCCTGGAAAGTGTAGGTGTCTTTAGAAAGACGTTCTACTTCAACACCAAGATCGCCAAGCAGTTCAATCAGCTTGTTTACGTCCTGTATGTCGGGAATATTACTAATGGTAATTTTCTGATCGGTAAGCAGCACAGCAGAAAGGATCTGCAGCGCCTCGTTTTTAGCGCCCTGCGGCTGGATCTCACCCTTCATTTTCTTACCACCGATAATTTCAAATGCATTCATGTGTTGTGTGTTATTTTTTACGGTAAGTTTTAGAATCTAGCCTTAGGATTGTTGTTGTTACGCTGCTGCGGGCGATTATTGTTATTCTGTTTACCTTTATTATTATTGTTGTTATTACTTCTGCCGCGATTGTTGTTTGCCGGTCTGTTATTCACAACCGGCTTAAATTCTACCTTGTTCAGGTTGAAGTTCTCGTCCAGTTTGAGCTCGCCACCGGACAGTTCACGTAGGTTTTTTAAGATGGTTTCATCCGCTACGCTGTCTTTATTCCATTGTACGTAGGCCATTTTCATGAAGTTGGCAATACCCTGAACCATGCTCAGTCTGCGCTCCGGATCCTCAACTGCTTTGGTCTTCTCTATCAGATCCTCAACAGTTTTACCGTAGTGTTTGTAGGTGATCTTCTTTTGTGGATAACCGATGTGTTTAGGTCTTACCTGTGCCTGCTCTATGGTTGGCTTAGGGTAGGGGCTATCCACATCAATTTTATAATCGGAAATGATGTGCAGGTGATCCCATAGTTTATGTTTAAAATCCGCAACATCACGAAGATGTGGATTTAGGAACCCCATCAGGTCAATTACGGCCTGTGCATATTTATTGCGCTCCTCCCTGTCTGGCAGCTCGCAAATGTACTTCACCATGTTCTGTACATTCCGCCCGTACTCTGCAAGGATTAATTCGCTTCTGGTGGTGTTATAATCAAAATTCATTGTATGTGTTTATGAGCCTTAGAGGAGCATTATCGTGGCTCTTTTTATAATTCAGTAAAGATATATTGTTATTTGACAATCCGCAATTTAGCAAACTTAAGTAACAGTTGTTTATTGCCCAGTCCCTGGAAAAATACCGTTGCTTTAACGTCGGGAAGATTACCTTCCAGGTTAACGATTTTTCCGAATCCAAACTTTTCATGCTCAACTTCCATTCCATTTTGGAAAGCACTTGCCGGATCTGGCGCAAAACCTGGTGTCGGCACGTGTGCTTTCGGTAGGAGTGAAGTCGTTTTTGGACGCTGTGCAGGCGTGGCGCTGTTTGCGGTGCTTGCACTTGCAGGCTTCGGCTTGCTGAAAGAGTCCCTTTGTTGCGACCAGCTTCTGCGTTCGCTGGAGAAGCTGTCGTCACCGAGTACGCTTTGAGATGCTTTTGCAACTTCCAGCTCCAAATATTTCGCATTGATCTCATTGATGAAACGACTCGGCTCACAAGTGGTCAAATTACCCCAACGATAACGCGAAGTTGCGTAGGTTAGTGTAAGTTTTTTCTCAGCACGGGTGATGGCTACATAAAATAAACGACGCTCTTCTTCCAGATCACTCCTCGAATTCAGGGACATTTGTGAGGGGAACAGGTTTTCTTCCAAACCTACCACAAATACATTCTTGAACTCCAGACCTTTTGCTGAGTGTATTGTCATCAACGAAACTGTATCCTTTGCTTTATCATCTTGACGGTCGTCGTTGGTCAGCAGCGCCACATCCTGCATGAATGTAGCCAGGCTTCGGTCTTCAATGTCTTCGCGTTCTGCGAATTCCTTAATACCATTCAAAAGTTCCGAGATGTTCTCGTAACGGCTGCGGCCTTCGATACTATCGTCGGTATGCAGCTCTTTAAGAATCCCGGAGTGCTGTGCGATGTACAACGCGGTTTCATAAGCATCCAGCTTTTTCGCTTCTGCCATAAAACTTTTGATGAGCATGGCAAAGTCGTTCAGCTGACTGGCGATCCGGCCGGGAATATATTTTTGCGGGTCACAAACCACATCCCACATGGTGATATCGTGCTGGTCTGCAGCAACAATAATCTTGTCTACAGTGGTGTCACCAAGTCCTCTTTTCGGATAGTTGATTACACGTTTGATCGCCTCTTCATCACCTGGGTTGAAAGTTAGTCGGAAATAGGCGATCAAATCCTTGATCTCTTTACGCTGGTAGAAACTTAGTCCGCCGTAAATCTTATAAGGTACATTTAGCTTTCTAAGCGCCTCCTCCATAGCTCTTGATTGAGCGTTGGTACGGTAAAGGATCGCGAAATCTTTATAGTCATACCCCTTAGAAGTGCGTTCCTGCACAATAGCTTCAGCTACAAGCTTACCTTCCTCATTGTCAGTGAAGGCACGCTGCACCTTTATACGGTCGCCACTCTCATTGTCAGAGAAAACGTTTTTCTTAAGCTGGTTTTTATTGTTTGCGATGATGCTGTTCGCGACTTCTACGATATTCTGTGTAGAGCGATAGTTCTGTTCCAGTTTATAAACGTTCAAATCCGGATAATCCTTTTCAAAATTCAGGATGTTCTGAATGTTCGCGCCCCGGAAACCATAGATACTTTGCGCATCATCACCAACCACGCATATGTTAAGGTATGCTGCGGCAAGTTTTTTTACAATGGTATATTGTGAAAAGTTAGTATCCTGATACTCATCTACCATCAGGTATTTAAACTTCTGCTGATATTTATTCAGCACATCAATGTGATTTTTCAATAGCACATTGGTTTTAAAAAGCAGGTCGTCAAAGTCCATTGCACCAGCTTTGAAACAGCGTTTGGTGTAAGTTTCATAGATGGTACCGATCAGCGGACGTTTATTCGAGCTATCTTCCGCCTGTATTTCGGCACTTTGCTGATACTCCACATGGGAGATCAGGTTGTTTTTCGCGGCAGAAATACGGTTATAAACGAAATTTGCATTGTATAACTTATCATCCAGCTGCATCTCCCGCAGAATGGATCGGATCAAACTTTTGCTGTCGTCCGTATCATAGATGGTAAAGTTTGAAGGGTAGCCAATTTTCTCCGCTTCGACCCTTAAGATCTTGGCAAACACGGAGTGGAAGGTACCCATCCAGATGTTTTTGGCTTCTGAACCGATCACCTTGGTAATACGTTCCCGCATTTCCTTGGCGGCCTTGTTGGTAAAGGTTAACACCAATATATTGAAAGGGTCCACACCTTTTTCGATAAGATGCGCTACCCGGTAAGTAATCACCCTGGTTTTACCCGATCCTGCTCCAGCAACAATCATTGCCGGGCCCTCGGTATTCTCTACTGCTGCACGCTGCTGTGGGTTTAATCCTGCTAAGTAATCCAAATGAAAAAAATTAATGCGCGAAGTTATAAATTGAGGAGGTAATTTATAGACGCTGTTTAAAACAAATCTGTTAATGACAGCCTGCTGATCCAGCTAAGGGTAAGCGGGAAAGAAAGCGATTCTGAATGGCTGAGCACAAATATACCAAAAAGTTTAGCTTTGCTTAAATACAATTGTCATTACTAAGGGCAGCAGAGATTATCCTGTAAGACAGAGTTAGGGTTTGTCGATTTCATCTTTTATCAGTTGTTCAATCGACTGATCTCCAGGACCGGGTGCATTTAAGTTAAGTACTTTACCGTTCTTATCAATCAGAATGTATTTGGGAATAGCTGATGCAACATAAGATTTAGCCATTGATCCAGTCGTATCATGGAGTTGCAACCAATCAGGTTTATCTTCAGAAAGCGCTGTTCTCCAGTCTTTTTCGGCGTCAAACACTGCGATACCCATAAATGCAACTTGATCGTTGCCTTTAAATTTTTCTTTTAGCTTTTTGAAGTTTGGCATTTCAGCGCGACATGGAGCGCACCAACTCGCCCAAAGATCGATATAGATGACTTTCCCTTTAAGATCGGCCAAATGATAAATCTTACCCTGTTCATCCGGAAGGCTAAAAAGGGGAGCAGCTTGACCGACCTGTAATTGCATCAGCTGCGATTCTCTTTCGGAATAGCTTGCGGCAATATCTTGTTTTACAGTATTGCTGGTAATTGCATCAAATAAGGGCTCTGCGTCTTTCTTCGCAGTATTGAGCGCTTCAATAGTGTTAGATCCGCTGATGGGCCGGGTGACGGCGTAACGCAGCACAGCTTGTCGTACTTTACCTGTGAAAACCTGGTTTACAAGTTGTAAAGCGTGATCCTGTTTTTGTACAGTAACAGAATCCTCAAGTTCCATTAGTTTCTTATGGTATTGATAATAAAGCGGAAGTACCGCGCTGACATAATCTTCAGCAATCAGATAATCATCGTTAGATATTCCTTTTGCAAATAATGGCGCAATGTTGTTGTGGACCAGATCCTTCATTTGCTCTTTGCTGAAACCACTATTCATTGAAAACTCGAGCATCATGATTAGGAACATACTTTGGTTATCAATCTGACTCATTTTTTTGAAGACGCTAAAATAGGGGTCTCTTGTTTGTGGCAGATCGAACACCTTGTGATATATGGAATCATTCAACCTTTTCTCTTCTTTGATATAGGGAACCACTTCTTCAGGCTTCCGTTCATACCAGGATCTTTTGTCAACCTGTGCCACAAAAGCTGCATCCCTTAGCACTCGATATTGGTTGCTTTCTTCTCCAATACCAGTAATTTTCTTACTTGCAAGCAAAGTCATATGGTTTGTAGCGTCGGCTGTAATTTGCAGGTTATATCCTGGAGCTACATAGATTCTGCTAATTTGCGTCCTGTTTTGTCGAATGTCGGTACGCTGAGGTCTTGTAATTTTATAAGTCTTGAGGTAAAACGCTCCATGCTCATCTAAATGGAGTGTATCATGCACCTTTTTATCATTTTCATCGTAAAAGTAGATCTGCAGGAACTTCTCGGGTGAATGACTGAGTTTACCCTGCAAAATTAAAGGTTGCCTGTTTTTCTGCTGAGCAGAAGCCACACTCATGCAACAAACAATAAGTAGGGATATATAAAATCGTTGCATATCAGTTGGTTAGGTGTATAAATATAATTAATATATCCTGACCGAATGATAGTGTTTAAAATAAAACCTGCTGGAGTATCGTGCGCCGGAGGCTGAAAGTGATTGAGAATAGGCTTCAGGCTTATTTCACCCGGCTCCATACTTCGTAAATTGGATCGCCCTTTGAACTTCGGCCACTATGATGCCATTCCCCGTTTTCCAGCTTCCCTTCAAAGCTGAGCGATGCACCTACACGTGAGCTGTCACGTGAGAAAAACTCAATAGTTTCCGTGTATTTTCCATTGCTGAAGGTGTAGGTACCACCTCCGGTTCCTGAAAATTCTTTTTTTTCAGGATCTATCGCCGCCCACTGAAAACGGGTACCGCTAAGAATTTTATAGGTCTGCCGTGAGCCAGTTTGATGGATGGGCGTAAGTTTACCATCCTGCATACGCGAAGTAATTCGCCACACCCCGGCCAAGGGTGCAGAACTATCATCTAATCGATGCCAGTTTTGTTTTTCCCCGTTAATGGGCAGGCTCAGGGTATTGTTCGTAATGGCGTACTTTGCACTGAACTGCTTTCCAACTTCATCATTATTCAAGGAGTTGAAAGAAATCTTACATTCCAATACATCTGCTTGGTGCGTGTATGTACCACCGCGACTGTAAATAAATCGCTTTTCATCCTTGTTGTAAGCGGTATGGAAGAAAAATCCGTCCTGAAAAATCAATACTTCTTCTTTGCCTGCTTCTTTGATTTGCCATGCACCGGTTATTGCAGCGCTATTTGTTTGCGCAATTGCACTATTCATCACTGTGAGTGCCAAAAGAAACACCACCAGTATACATTTGCCTTTCATACGCGATTTCGTTAGATACTTAAAGATAGTAATTCCATTTACTTTAATTCCAAATCGTTTTGAATCAGCAACTACATTCTGGAGTAGGTCCATCACAGCCCAAGCAATCAATATTGTTCAAAATTAGGAATTTGTGGCTACGCTGGACCTTCGTTTTGCGAGATCATTCCTGGGAATATAGCGCCAGAAATATCTTCTGCAACTTATCTTCTGTTTTTTTCTCCTTGTTCATTTCAATGAAATATTCCGTTTGCCATTTTTTCGTCTTGATGGCCTGGCTGCTAGTAGGGACATCCCATTCGGGATAAACTCTGAATCCTCGTTTACCTGCTCTGACACATGATGTAAGTATTCCCATGCGGGCTAATATTTCTTTTGGAAAAACAAAAAAACCGGAATGATGAGCATACTCCGTAAGAATGATATAAAACTCGAAATCATCATCCAAATCATATGGCACAGTTTTGCCTTTGGCATCCCTCTTCCACAAAGTCACAAATTGTCCTGATTTCTTAGGAGTTAGCTTGGCTTTTCTAAATTTTGTGTGTTTACTTCCTAATAGAAAATTGCACCCAAAATAATCATTGCATTCTTGATCCTTTGTTGCCTTAGTAATTCCAAATCCATAGGCTCTAAGTATCAAGGACTCAATTTTAACGATTTCTTTGACCATGTGTATTTATCAGTTTACATTTGCAGCGAGACATGCTGTTCTTAGTTCAAGATATAAGAAAAATTGTTTATGTAGAAGAACATGGTAATGATAACCTCAGCAGTTATCCATTCGTAAGTTGCATGCTTAGTTCTTTAAATCGGGTAGCCAAAAATCAAAGGGCTGATCACGGTCGCAGATTAAGGTACCATCTTTATAGACCAATTCTGCCACCTGAATAGAGGATCTTCGTAGTCCGTAAGGGATATTGCCTCTGCTATCTTCTGGCGCCTCACCATGTGATTTTCGTTCTGGATGGGTAAAATAGAAGATATAGGCTTTATCTCCTACGGTTATTACGTCTCCATGGGCGCCTGTTGGTCCATCCTCTCTTCTCTTAGAGGCTTTATCAAGTATCATCCCTTGCCTCGACCAGCTTTTTGCATCCTCAGAGCGGTGGACACGCATTCCATGCCATTCGTCGGTTAAGATCCAGTAGTGCCCAGCAAAGTTGAATGCTTTAGGGCCTTCATGGTCCGGCTTACCAATAGCAGGTTTAGTTTCGAAAGTCCAGTTAAACAAATCCTCGCTTTCACCGGTCATGGTCACGCTACTTGCTCCTTTATACCAGATCCGCCACTTTTTGTCTGGCATCTGCAGCAGTGTCGCATCGATGATATTACTTGTCGGTGTTTTCAGGTAATTCAGGAATTTCCAATCCCAAAGGTTCTTACTGGTATAATGAGCCAGCTGAGCACCTCCGGCCCAATTGGTATAGGTACCTTGAATATACACCACAAACATGTGGTATGTTCCATTATCGTAAACGATGTCTGGTGCCCAGAAGGTGTTTCTGCCTTTTTCGAAATTAAGATCCAGCGCTCCCCTGTAAGCCCAGGTCTGCCCATTATCCTTTGACGATGCAATACCAATGTCATTACCATAGCAGTAAGAAACACCGGGTGTCTCTACGTTTGCCCGCCGCTGCGTATACAGCATCCACCAGCTTTTCTCTTCTCTATTCCACACCATAACGGGATCTGCAGCACCATCGTAGATCGGATCTCTAAATAATGGGGCTTTAGCTTCGTGGACCTTCGTACTGTTTTGCGCATTTAACAACGTGCATTGAAGCAGAAAGAGGGCAAATAGAAGAACATGTTTTACTTTCATGGTAACAGATAGCCATTGTAATACAATAATACAGCTTATAGATGCGGTTAAGCTGATTTTCATTTTGCCTTAAACTCCATTTTTATGGTGATTGATCCTGTTTTATATTTATTGGAGGTATTGAATGCTCCTCCGTAACTATAGGCTTCATTGCTGTTTTTTCCCGTGATTTGGAAAACACCCATGGTGGCTTTTTTCAATTCACCTAATGAGCTGCCTGCATTCTGTGCAATCGTTTCAGCGCGTGCACGTGCATCGGCACTTGCCTTACCCAGCAGTTCCATCTTTAGCTGGTTCAGTTTAGTGTTATAAAACATCGGTGCAGAAGAATTGAATTCGATGCCGCTTTGTATGAGCTCCGCAACTTCACGGGAAATTTTATCCACCTTTTCAACCTCGCTGGATTCTATGGTAACCGACTGTGTTAAATTGTATCCTGTAAACTCCTGTGACAGATATTGTCCGTTTGCGTTGGTTTGTTGACTAAACTCTTTATTGATCATTACTGACGAAAAGACCATGTTGGCTGGAGTAATTCCTTTCTTCAGCAGGTAACTGCGGATGGCGTTTTCATCTGCTTTCAATGTACTGTAGGCTTCTTTCAAATCAAAGGATTTCCTGGAATAGGAGCCGTTCCATACAATCAGATCACTATCAAAATCCTTTTCCGCCAAGCCCGTGACTACAATCGTTTCCATTGTTTTAGACCGGTATTTGTAAGCATTGCCGATCAGGGCAGAAGCAATGATTGCACAAAGGCCAATGATGGCAGCAGTAATAATTGTTGATCTCATAGGAGTAGTTTACGGTCTTAAGATACAAAATTCTAATATTCAGATGTAGTTTATTCGGCATGAAACGTCTGTTAATGCTGTTAAATATATGTAGCATAATAACGATGTCCCCTCGTTGCTATGTTTCAATTTATTGCACGTAATCCATTGACTTTGAATGATATTTGTCTATATTGAATCTACCGGCGACAAAATAATTCCAATGAGAAAACTAGCTATTTTAAGGTTTTACTTGATTGTTTGTCTATTGATGTTCTCTCAACAAGTAGAAGCCCGCGAGCAGTGCAACTGCCTTGCAAATCTGGATACCACAATTAAGAAGACAGAACTAAACTACGTTGGATATCCGGACATAATTGCCAGAAAGCTACTTCCGGATTATAAGAAGATGGTTAAAAAGTTAAGGACGAATGCAGCAGCGCTATCTGATCCTCAAAAGTGTTTTCAGATTCTTAAAGAGTATGTGATCTTCTTTAATGATAAACACTTTGACATTGAATACGCCGTCTCCGATAGTACCACCTTCAAATACAACCCAGTAAATGAAAAGGCATTTATTTCCGCTTATTCGGAAAAGAAAAGAGATGCCATTGAAGGCATCTGGATCAATCCCGATTCCTCAATGAAACTAGCAGTCTACAAAGTAGATCCGGAAACATACCAGACCGTCATTCTCGAAAGCAGGGATGCTAAGCTTAAGCCTGGTCTCGTTTATTACACCTTTAAGAAGGCAAAAGATGGATTCACTTTCGACCGGTACGATTGGATGACGCCAGATTTCCCGGTCAGACTGCGTGCTGCGCTTCTGTACGTATGGAATTTTGAGGTATGGGGAAAGGTATATCCGGCAAGGATGACCGCTGACGAACGCAACACATTATCAACCTGGGGGAATTACAATTTCGGACTTGATTGCCGGAAGCTAGATGAAGACCATATTCTTTTGACCATCGGATCCTTCAATCGTGATGATAAGATAAAAGAAATTATCCAGAAGAATGATTCGCTGATCAGGGCTACAAAAAACCTCATTGTAGATTTAAGAGGTAACGGCGGAGGTAATTCAGGTTGGAGTTATCTTCTTCCATATTTTTATACACAGCCCATAAAACAGGGCAAATCTTATCTACGTCTATCCCCGGAGAATATTAAGTCAAACCTCCCGGGTATCAAGGCTATGTACGAAAACACGCCTCAGGATCCACGTTGGAAACGCTCTTATACTCCTGAAATCCTGGCTGAATATCGAAAAGCATATCAACAAATTCCACAGTCAGGCGCCCAATTCTATGCGCTTCCCACATTGACCTTATATGCAGATTCCATTCTAAAAACTCCGGAAAAGGTCGCATTAGTGTTTGATGACCTGGGCGGAAGCTCCACGGAATATTTCTTTTATATCTCGAAGCAAAGCAGTAAGGTAAAACGCTATGGTGAACGCACCTTGGGTATGATGGATTATATGGGGGTATCAGAACAAACAATGTTGCCCTTCAAAGATTACTATTTGCAGATTCCAGACCGAAAAGCAACGTGGACTGACACCATGCCTACGAATAAAACAGGTTTCGTACCTGAATATGACCTTAAGCATTTACCGCGAGAGCGGTGGATAGAACATATCAAAAGAGATCTTTGACATCCTGCCACCATGCTTCGAAGACTTGGTTGGGTTCATTAAGGTAAACGATTTCTCCAATCATAGGTGTTACTAATGGGACACGATACTTATCCCGATTAATTTTGCTTAATTGGATAAGGGGTTCGTCCCATGGGTGAAAAGCCAAGGCGAATTTTGACGAATGTACAGGGAATAGCCGTTTAGCTTTCAGGTCCTGCGTGGCGATCAACACTTCTTCGGGTAAAAGATGTATCTCATGCCAGGCTTTATTGTATTGCCCGTTTTCAAGTATGGCCAAATCGAAGCCGCCGAATTTTTCTCCTAGTTCTTTGAAGTGGCTGTCGTAACCACTATCACCGCCCAGGTAGATCTTAAACGAAGCTGTCTGTAAGATAAATGATAACCACAGCGTATTGTTACTTGTTATCCCACGTCCAGAAAAGTGCCGGGCAGTAGCTGTATGCAAGGTAATATCATCGTCAATCAACACCTTTTCGTCCCAGTCCTTTTCAATGATCTTGGAATTATCAAACTCCCAATGGCGAAAGTGAGCGCCGACGCCCAGACCACAAACGATATTTTTGACTTTTGGCTTTAACTGCACAATAGTTTCATAATCCAGATGGTCATAATGATCGTGACTGATTAGTAAATAGTCAATTTCTGGCAGATCAGCTGCTGAATAAATATCTGTTCCGGTAAAAGATTTTGTTGAATTCGGAATAGGAGAGGCATTGCTGCTAAAAACAGGATCAATTAAAAACCGTTTGCCGTTTAGCTGGATAAAATAGGATGAATGTCCAAACCAAACCAAAACATTTTCGGTAATTGCTAATTTCTTCAGATCGTTTTTTATTGAGGGAATAGAATCTGTTGGTCGTGTTCTCGGAAACTTCTTGAAAATAAAATCGTAGGTGACGCTCAAAATAGAATATCCTTTTGTTACCAGTGGCGTAAAATGTCTGTTCTGAAATTTTCCATCTCTGTAATTCGGAGATTTTCTGATCAAATCCAGTTGCTTTTGATCTGGTTCTTTCCCAAATTTCGGATGTTGCATATATATTAAAGTTGCCCCAAGTACCAGCAGTACCAGACAAATCAGGCTCAGTATCATTCTTTTTATGAATTTCATTGTTTTAGGGAGATAGTCAGCTTACTTCAGTGGCAAAGATTCATAGCTGCATCTTTACCAATCATGTTTATCATTTTCGGCGGATTTATCTTGAGTTGTAAACATACATCGTACATTTGTAACCTGCAACTGTAGAGCATACTGTATACTTCATCTTTATTTTTCAACAATGCATCAGAAATATGTTAATTAATGAATTATCCAAGCGAACCGGTGTCTCCATTCACACCTTACGCTATTACGAAAATTACGGATTGATAAGCGGAAGCTCAGATGAAACTGTTGTATCCAACAATTACAAACAATATGATGAGATTCTCGTCGAAAAAGTAGAATGGATTGTGCAGGCCAAGAAGGCCGGTTTCACCCTAGCGGAGATCAAGAAATCATTGAATGAATGGTTTAGCGGAAAGCTGGAGGCAGATCGAAAGATTGAAATTGTGCAAGACAAGATCAAAGAGGTGGATTCCAGGATCAGGGAATTGAAACAAGTCAAGAAGTTTTTAGTTGATTGTTTGAAAGATGTGGAGAATGGAGATTGTTAGGTTGAAAGGGTTGAAAACTCACCATCCGAACCGATGCCGGCATTATTGACCAGCATAGTTACATTCAGCCTGCGGTTCTGCGTTTCTGCAAAGATTTTTTGAGCCATATCAACTTTCGATAGGTCTGCAGCGATGAAGTCTGCATTGATCCCAAAATCTTTTTCAAGTTTTATGCACTGTTCTCTAAGTTTTTGCGCGTTGCGGGCAACCAGTAACAAGTTATGCTTTCTTTCTGCCAGCTGGTTTACAATGGCTTCTCCAATTCCCCCAGAGGCACCGGTAATTAAAATTACGTCCATAGTGTTCGTTTTAACTTATGGCACAAAGCTGGCTATTACAATTCCCTTTGAAGTATGCTGAAGTCGGGAAATTGTATTCAGAAGTCAGTTTGATTATGGTGATGCTGGTGGCTTTTCCATATCCTAAATCAAAATCACGGCGCTAATCTGTAGCGGATGTTAGCCATTGCAATGCCTTTGTGCGTAATACTCAGGTCTTCAATGGGGCTATGGTCATACAGAATTGTAATAACGCTAAAAGGCATCTCAGCCTGTATATTAAATAATTGGGCACCAGATGGTGTTTTAACAGGGAACGTGATGTCGCCTCTTGAGGCATCCCGCAAGAAGTTTCCAGCTGCAATTCTAAATGTAAATTCCTTATCCTGCCGGTTAGGTGCAAGTTCAAATCCGAATTCCAGGCATGGTTTAGACAATACGATCATGAAGGTTTCTCTGAACTCAGACATAAACAAGACTTCTGGATGTTCATTCTCAACATTAGGCAAGGTGTTCCAATGGGCGGTCCAACCACTTGGTGATGGCGTTGTTGGTTTCAATCTCCTGATATGAATTTTCTTTCCGTTTCCATCCCCGCTGAAAAAGGCAATGTTCAGCTCGTTCGTATTTATCTGGTGGTAAGTTTTCCCTTCCTCCAGGTGTGCAAAACTTAGGAGCGATGTTCTTTCGATATAGAATTGATTTGGGCTACCATCCGAACCGGAGGAAGTTCCAGCAAGGGGCGGGTATGGAGGAAGCGGAATCTGTATCGGCTGTGCCGGTTCAATCCCTGGTTCTGGCGCCTCGCCGGGTACCTCAGGTACGGTAAGCGAAAATTGCGTAGAGACGGCGTTTATCTCGGCACGCTCTCCAATGTTGTTTTCAACTTTTGAACAACCCGAAGCAGCAAATAGGCAGGCTGCAGCAAGGAACCATCTACCAACGAAATTTTTCATAACCTCTTAAATAATGAACTTTTATTCAGCTAATTTATACCTGATGTTAGCCAGTGCCACGCCATCGTGCGTGATGCTTAGATCATCTCCTGCTTCACTGTAGCGCGAAATGGTGATCACAGAAAAAGGGGCAGTGGCTTGTACACTGTACAAGCGGGCTCCATTTGGAGTTCTAGTAAGCATTGCTGTACTACCTCTTGTTCTATCGTAATAATAATTTCCAACATAAAATCGAAAGCCGAAATTTTTATTCTGCCTGTTCGGTGCAAGTTCAAGCCCAAATTCCAGGCATGGTTTAGATAATATAATCATAAAGGCTTCTCTGAATTCAGCAACAAACAATACCTCCGGATACTTGCTTTGTGTCTGATTCATATCATTCCAAGGACAGGACCAACCATAAGGGGCTGGAGTTTTTGGCTTCAATCTCCTTACCTTTATCGCTTTTCCATCGCCATCTCCGCTGAAAAAGGCAATGTTTAAAGCCGGGGTATTCAACTGGTGATAAGTTTTTCCTTTCTCTAAAAAGCTAAAATTAAAAGGATTCGTCCGGTTCAAGTATTCAGCGTTTGGTACGTCAGCGTTATGCCACTCCGTGTCTCTGAATGGGGGGTCTGGCGGTATAGGGATGGAGAGTGGGTTGTTGGGTTCTACACCTGGTTCGGGCGTGTAGCCAGGTACATTCGGAACGGTAAGTGGATTGTCTGTGTCCAAACTGCTAGTCGCCACAGTTGCTACAGCACTCCAGCAAAGTGCAGCTATACTAAAACAAGCTGCAGCAAAGCAGCATTTACCGATAGAATTTTTCATGACTACATTTAGCTAAATCAAATTGACGGCGTAATAGAGATGAGCTTCTGAATGTTGTATTAACATTTACAATTCTGCTCAAAGCTTAAATTTCTACATAGAAAATGTGCGTATCAATGACTAGTTGTAGGTATTTTTTAGTGTCAGGCTGATTCTGAAAATGGATTTTCAATGTGGTTTTTGTCCGACTGGTTTGCTAAACCTTTACTTGCAACGGGATAAAATCCCGGTTCTGTTTGGATTAAAAGCATTCCCCCCAGTCAGAAAATTGCCTGGCTTACTATTTTTTACTACTGGAACTAAAGCGCAAAAATCTGTCAACTTATAATTGTTAAATACCTGTACACTACCGGCGGCGAACGATAGTTTGTTTAAGCCGTTCAGCGAGGTTAAGTTCGCATTTAAAGCTATCGAAATGGAGAATCCATCACCATTAATCTGTTGGAGGTTATCAAGACCGCGCAGGTCTGTTAAATTGTCGTTCGCTATCAAATCAATCATTTCCGCGTTTTCCAGATGATTTAGACCATTTAAGCTTTGAAGTGCATTGAAATTTAATGTCAGCTTCTGTTGAATGATGTTCAAGCGCTCTAGTCCAGATAGATCGTGAAGAGATTCGTTATATTCAATCGAAAGATAATCCAGGCTCTCGATATTGCGGAAGGCCGATAAGTTTCGTAGTGCTGAATTTTTTACAATTTTTAAACCGGAGAGGGTGGTTAATGAACTTAGGCCATCAAAATTTTCTAACTTTTCGTTGTTTTCCGATACAAGTGCTTCCAGTTTCTGGATCTTTCCTAAGCCTTTTAGACTTTTTAGAGCGGGATTGTCAGAAAGAATAACCTGTCTGGTAATATCTGATAAATTTTCCAGGCCCGAAAGGTCCGTCATTCTTGCATTACCCTTTATAATCAGGGATCCATCAAGCAGGAAAAATTTTTCAAGCCCTGAAAGATTTGTTAAGCTCGCACAATTCTGAATACTTAAGCTACCAAAATGGTTGTATGTCAAACCCCTCAATCCTTTAAGATCTTTAAGTTTGGGGTTGTCGGCAATCGTTAATCCTCCTTCAGTTTTATATAGATGATGAAGTCCCTCGAAGCTGGTCAGCTCCGCGTTGTTTATAAAACTAACTCCATGGAAAAAGCCGGCAGCATCTGTTATTTCCAGGCTATCCAGGCCGCTAAAGTTTTCAAGTGCCGTTGTGCCATTTACATTAAGCCCATAGGCAATTGACGTTAGCTTTGATAGTGGTTCCAAACTTTTTACGGTACCCGAAATGTTAAGGCCGCCATCTATATCCGTAAATCCCTGTTCCCCGAAGTTGACTACTTCCTGCTGCGTTGTAAGTGAAACATTTCCTTTATGTACCTTCCGATCCCTTGATCTGAAGTTCAATGTTTTTCCATATCCAGGCCCGGATTCATTAATCGCGTAAGCTCTGTAATAAAAAACCTTATTGCCTGGAACATCAGTGACAATCAAAGCGTATAGACCAGATTTTTGAACTGGAACTACCAACTTGTTTAGGTTTCTTTCCAGTGTTGGGTCAGGAAGCGTGTCTACTACAAAGCCGAACTCTGATAGTGCCGAGCCCGCAGTGTCCAAAATGTTTGCACTAAACCGCACAGAATAATAGGTAATGTTCGTGGCTTCTAATGTAGAAACCTTAGGCCGATTGCGTTGCTCAGTTGTTTCTTCTGCCCTAGGCTTCTCTGGTTGAATTTGATCCTTTTTACAGCCAATGAATACGAGTAAAATTGCGATTAAACGAAATAGTGAGGATTGAACAATGGAGCGAGTTTTCATAATTTGCCGTAAATGTAACTTTTTACTGCAAGTTATAAACGAGTTGAGCTCAATCTGCTAAGAGTCTGTTGTAGCGGTTTGTGTATTGTACATACGTCACATCCTATATCAGGCAAGCCGCTCGCTCAGCAATCAAGTAATGCCATTGATGTGCTAAAGTATTTTTATACTTTAGCATCCTCGGATACGAGTCCATTTGCAGATCCTGTTATCGCCTAATTTCCAATTGTAAATTGCTGTTAGCGAGGTAATAATATCTGTGAAAATGTAAACACGTATGCTTAGAGCATTATAAAAAATCAATATTCATTGTTATGCAAGAGATCAAAAAATATGTAGAAGAAAATAAAGAGCGCTTCCTGGAAGAGCTTTTTGAATTACTTCGTTTCCCATCGGTGAGTGCGGATCCTAAATACAAAGCTGATGTATTAAAAACGGCAGACTTTGTTGCACAGAAGCTTAAAGAAGCGGGTGCCGATCAGGTAGAAGTTTGCCAGACTGCAGGGTATCCCATCGTTTACGGCGAAAAGATCGTTGATGCTTCGCTGCCAACCGTTTTGATCTACGGCCACTATGATGTCCAGCCGGCAGATCCTTTGGAACTATGGCATACGCCACCATTCGAGCCTACGGTTCGTGACGGCAAGATCTATGCACGTGGTGCCTGCGATGATAAAGGCCAATTCTACATGCACGTAAAGGCTTTTGAGCTGATGATGCAAACCAACACCTTAGCCTGTAACGTAAAGTTCATGATTGAAGGTGAGGAGGAAGTAGGTTCAAACAACCTGTCCATCTTCGTAAAGGAAAATGCGGAGCGCTTAAAAGCAGATGTAGTCCTGATTTCGGATACTTCAATGATCAGCATGGAAAACCCATCCATTGAAACTGGTCTTCGCGGACTGGCGTATATGGAAGTAGAAGTTGTTGGACCGAACCGCGATCTGCACTCCGGGGTTTACGGTGGTGCAGTAGCAAATCCGGCAACCATCCTATGTAAGATGATCGCTTCATTGCACGATGAGAACAATCACATCACCATTCCTGAATTCTACAACAGCGTAGTAGAACTATCTGATGAGGAGAAAAAAGCATTGAACAGCGCACCTTTTGATCTTGAAGAATACAAGCAAGACCTGAACATTAAAGCAGAATGGGGCGAAAAAGGTTACTCTACACTAGAGCGTACAGGAACAAGACCAACGCTTGAAGTGAATGGTATCTGGAGCGGATACACGGGCGAGGGTGCTAAAACCGTATTGCCATCAAAAGCAAATGCTAAGATCTCCATGCGTCTGGTGCCAAACCAGAGTTCCAAAGAGATTGCTGCAATCTTTACTAAACATTTCGAAAGTATTGCCCCTGACTACGTAACCGTTAAAGTTACGGAACACCACGGCGGAGAGCCAGTGGTTACCCCAACCGACAGTGTAGCATACCGCGCAGCAGAACAGGCGATTGTCGATTCATTCGGTAAAAAGCCGATCCCAACAAGGGGTGGGGGGAGTATCCCTATCGTTGCTTTGTTTGAAGAAGAATTGGGTATTAAATCCGTGCTATTCGGTTTTGGCCTGGACAGCGATGCGCTACACTCGCCAAATGAGAAATACGACGTGTACAACTATTATAAAGGCATTGAAACCTTGCCTTTGTTCCACAAATACTTCGCAGAACTAAGCAAGTAAGTTCCATATCCCAGGCATGAGCCTGGTCAACCGTTAAAAAAGGAGCCTGATCATATTGCTATGATACGGGCTCCTTTTTTATTTATGCCAGCCCTTAACCTGATGGTACAATTAAGCACACCTTACCCAGACCTTACGCACACCTCGCCCACACCTCACCCACGCAAGCCGTGTGTAAGCTCTGTTTCAGGTATGTCTTAGGTCAGCTGAAGCCTCCTCGGCGAGATAGCTACAAACCTTTCCAGCACCCGCTTTGTTATAATCGTACCAAATACACGATTATGAGCCTGGAAAAATATGTAGAGAAACGGGACTTCAGCAAAACCGCTGAACCGAAATCAGGAAAGAGCAAGGACAAGGATAAACTTACCTTCGTTATTCAAAAACATGACGCTTCCAGGCTGCATTATGACTTCCGTCTGGAGATGGAGGGTGTATTAAAAAGCTGGGCTGTACCCAAAGGTCCTTCTACAGATCCAAAAAATAAACGTCTCGCAATGATGGTTGAGGATCATCCTTTCGATTATAAAAACTTCGAAGGCATTATTCCGAAAGGGGAGTATGGCGGTGGAACCGTGATCGTTTGGGATGAAGGTACCTACGAACCAATCGAGGAGATCAAAGGCAAAAAAGCGCAGGAAAAACACCTGCTAAAACAGCTCCATGAAGGATCTCTAAAGATCAAACTCCATGGTAAGAAGCTTCAAGGGGAATTTGCACTCGTGAAAACCAACGGCATGGGGGAGAATGGCTGGCTCCTGATCAAACATAAAGATGAATTTGCTTCGGCAAAGGATATTACCAAGGAAGACAAGTCTGTGCTTTCGGGCAAGACCATTGAAATCATGGAAAAAACCAGTGAAAAGGTCTGGAAGGCCGGAAAGGAGCAGGATGTGGAGAAACCTGCAAAAGCTACAAAAACCACTAAAGCAAAAGCGGCTGCATCCGGGAAGCCTGCAAAAAAGAAGACGGCAATTCCTGAGCCTGCAGCAGCAATTGGAAATGAACCGGAGGAAAAAGCCCAGAATAGCATAAACGTTGCCGACCTGCTGAAATCAGCACCCAAAGCGAAGATGCCGACGAACATGAAACCTATGCTTGCGACACTTGTGGATGAACCTTTTGATGATCCGGATTGGCAGTATGAGGTGAAATGGGATGGCTATCGTGCCTTGGCCTACATCAACAAAGGAAATGTGGAACTGATGTCCAGAAACAAAAAGTCCTTTAATGATAAGTTCTACCCGATACATGATATCCTGAGCAATGCTACGATAAATGCCGTGCTTGATGGCGAGATCCTGGTGCTTGATGAAAAAGGCCGTTCAAACTTTGGTCAGCTACAGAACTGGCGCAGCGAGGCCGATGGGGATCTGGTGTACTATGTATTTGATTTGCTCTGGTACGAGGGAAAAAACCTCATGGATATGCCTTTATACCAGCGGCAAGCGATCTTAAAGGATATTCTTCCAACAGATGATGACCGCCTTCGGATGGGCCCGGTCTTCAACGCGGATGGTATTGAGTTTTTCCATGCTGCGGAGAAGATGGAGCTTGAAGGCATCATCGCCAAAAAGAAAGACAGTACCTATGCTGTGGATTCGCGATCTAAGCAATGGCTCAAAGTTAAGGTGCATAAGCGCCAGGAAGTTGTAATTGCCGGTTATACGAAGAATGAGGATACCTCGAAGCTATTCAGCTCGCTGTTACTTGGGGTTTATGAACAAGGGCGGTTGCAGTATGTGGGTAAGGTTGGTACCGGCTTTTCTGATAAGTTGCAGAAGGAAATGATGGCTGCCTTTAAGCCCTTGATTACTGATGAGAGTCCATTTGAAGCCATTCCTGATGTGAATAAAGGGTCCAGGTTCCGTCCAAATCCGCCGAAGGCGAAAGCCACCTGGCTAAAACCTGAGCTCGTATGTGAAGTGGCTTTTAGTGAGGTAACCACAGATGGCGTTTTCCGTCATCCTTCCTTCCAGGGCATGCGGATCGACAAGAAAGCGAAAGATGTTACCCGGGAAACTGCGGTTGCTACAGAAGAGGTTGTGGAGGAAGCGCAGAAAACAACAGTTAAGAAGGATAAACATGTGGAGGCCATAAAACCGCCTGCAACGAAGGAGCGCAAGACGCTATTGAACCCTAAGGATGAAACACAGGTGCGCAAGGTGTGTGGACATGACCTAAAATTCAGCAATTTGAGTAAAGTTTACTGGCCCGAGGACAAGGTAACCAAACGGGATATGTTTAATTTCTATTACCAGATCGCGGAATATATCCTCCCTTATCTGAAAGACCGGCCTTTGTCACTGAACCGCTTTCCCGGCGGCATTCATGGCCCCAGCTTTTACCAAAAAGATGTGAAGAACAAAGCACCAGAGTGGGCAAAAACTTTCCCTTACCGGACTAGCGATGGCGAAGACAAAGAATACCTGGTCGGGGATGATGAAGCTACACTACTTTGGATGGCCTCACTGGGCTGTATAGAAATGAATCCATGGTTCAGCAGGGTACAGTCGCCTGACAACCCTGACTATTGTGTCATCGATCTGGACCCTGACAAAAACACCTTCGATCAGGTCATTGAGGCTGCGCTCATTGTAAAAAAGTTGTTGGATGCCATCGATGTTCCATCATTTTGCAAGACCTCCGGCTCCACCGGAATCCACATTTACATCCCAATGGGGGCGAAATACACCTATGAGCAGACACAGCTTTTTGCAAGGATACTGGTAAACCGGGTTCATGAAGAGATACCGGAGTACACCAGTTTGGAACGAATGATCTCAAACCGCAAAGGAAAGATGTATCTGGATTTCTTACAGAACCGTCCGGGAGCAACCATTGCGGGCCCGTATTCTTTAAGGCCAAAAGTTGGCGCAACGGTCTCAATGCCATTACATTGGGAGGAGTTGAAGCCTGGCTTGAAGATGAGCGACTTTACGATCTTTAATGCCTTGGACCGGCTGAAGGTTGAAGGTGATCTTTTTAAAGGCGCTTTAGGCGAAGGGATTGATCTGGAGAAAGCGATTATGAAGGCGAAGTCCGTATTTGGTTAGGCAGATCTGTATCATTTGCTTACCGCCTGCCACGCATGTCTGAATGGAGGGGCAAAGGGATTGGAACGATTTATGTATGGTAACTCTGCCAGGTAGCCAAAAGTTTAAGCACCTGCATCTTTGTATTGGTGAAACCAGAATCTGCACTTTTAACTCTTATAGATCTTGATCCCCGTGCCTGCTTTATCTTAAATCTGGATAGCAGGGAAATGGCGTATGCTAATCCTGCATTTTACAGTTACTTTCAGCTGAAACCGGAAGGTCTGCAAACGGAACGTTTGCAGAAAATGATTAATAAAGAAGACCGTTCCCGAATAGAGAAAACGATCTGTGCTCTTGAAACGGGAAAACTGCAGCAGCTGGAATTTGGATTTAAACTACCAGACAAAACCATGCATGTGGTAGAATTGACGCTTACGATGGATCAGCAAGCTTCTTCACGCCTGGTAATTGGTTATCTGAAAGACATCACCCTGGAGCGTAACCGGGAGGCTGCGGAAAAAGAAACAAAGGAAGCCAGGGAGCTACGGCGCCGTACCTTGCGCCATGATCTGGCCGGAACCCTGGGTTTTATACCTACATTTACACACCTGCTGCTGAAGAAATCGGAAAGCCTTGAGGATCCGCAAATCCCAGTGTTGCTTTCATCCATCGAAAGTATCAGCAAGGAAACACTCGCAAAAGTTAAAGAATACATGAGTGAAGAAACCAGTTAAAAGGATTTCTTACATTTGTATTTTACATTCAATACAGTATCACGTTGATTACAATTAATCTTTTAGAGCAGCTGAAGTCTGAGACGCTGTCGAACCACCAGCAATTGGAGAAGCATCTGATTGTTAAATTAAAAGGGATGAAAAGTCCCGACGATTACATTAACATTTTACAGATCTTTTATGCTTATTTCGCTGCGTTGGAAGACCAAATCAACCAATTTATTGGCCTTGATCAGTTACCGGACTACGCTGAACGTCGAAAAACGGAAAGCATCAAGAACGACATACTGGCTTTGAACGGGGTTGTTCCTGAAAAAGCTACGGCTGTTGATCTTCCGGAAATCGGAAGCATGCTGCAGGCTTTTGGCGCGCTGTATGTCATAGAAGGATCTACACTGGGTGGGCAGGTAATCAGTAAAATGATCTCCAAACAGCTCGCTTTAGATGATGATGCAGGAATATCTTTTTTCAAGAGTTATGGTGAGCAAACCATGGCGATGTGGGAAAAGTTTAAAGCCGTGCTTGAGCATCATGCAGCCAGTCAAAAGGCGGCAGATGAAATCACCGAAGCCGCCAATGAAACATTTGGCAAATTCAGGCTTTGGATGGAAAAAAATGATCTCTAAATTTAAAAGATGTTTGTACCAACCTTAGAAAATTGCAGCCGTGAACCCATTCACATTCCTGGAAAAGTTCAGGATCACGGGTTCCTGATTGCCATTGATGGAACATTCCGAATCACTTACTGCAGTGAAAATGTAGTGAACTTCTTTGGCATCCCTGCAACTGCACTGTTGAACCAGCCTGCAGGCGTGTTGGATAGTTACCTGAGAAGAACGGAACCGCCAAACTTTATCATTCAACTGATCAAACTGGCGCAAAGCGATAAAGGCTTCGAGCCTTTCAATCCATACCCATTAACCATTGGTGGATTACCTTTTAACCTGATCATTTCCAGGTCTGAGCAATTTTACCTGCTGGAGTTTGAACCGGAAATCTCGGATCTAAAGGCGGACCTGCAACGTATTGTTGGTCGATCCCTTTCGGAGATGCTGTCAGATATACAGCCTTCCAGCATATTGAATAAATCGGTAAGCAAGATCAAGGAGGTTATTGGCTACGACCGCGTGATGATCTATAAATTCCATGCGGATGGACACGGTGAAGTGGTGGCAGAGGTGAAGAACGACAACCTGGAACCTTTTCTAGGCTTGCATTACCCTGCTACGGACATCCCTAAACAGGCGCGGGAACTATACAAAAAAAATCTGACCAGGTTGATCAGTAATGTATATACTACACCTTCGGCCATTGTGACCATGCTGGAGATGGACAAGGCACCGCTTGATCTTACCAACTCTGCCTTGCGCGCGGTATCGCCGATACATATTCAGTACTTGAAGAACATGGGGGTTGCTTCCAGCTTTAGCATCTCGCTGGTTCATGAAGATGAATTGTGGGGACTGATTGCTTGTCACAACTATACGCCAAGGTTTATCAACTATAAAGAACGTGACGCAGCAAAGCTGATCGGGCAGGTATTGTCGTCTGCATTAAGTTTCCGGATTCTGGAACAGGACGAGCAGAATGCAGCGCGATTTAAGGTTGCTACGGATGTATTGACCCGGCAGCTGATCCGTGAGAACAATATTCTAGACGCACTGTTCAAATATGAATGTACCTTGCTGGATGCGGTCGACGCTACTGGTGTGGCTATGTTTTTCGATAATGAACTCCACACCAAGGGCAGCGTTCCGGAGCTTGCATTTTTAAATAATCTGGTAGACTGGCTTGATGAAAACATGGAGCCTGATATCTATGCTACACAGAAACTTTCGGAGATCTATCCAGATGCCATTCAATATAAGGAAATCGGTAGTGGCATGCTTGCCTGCCGACTGTCCAGAGAACTCGGTGAGTACATGATCTGGTTCCGTCCGGAGGTGATCACTACCGTTAACTGGGCCGGAAATCCTGACAAAGCGGTTGAGTTTACTGGAAATGATCTTATGGACATCTCTCCGCGTAAATCCTTTGAAATCTGGTCGGATGAGGTGCATTTAACGGCAGTTCCCTGGTTAAATGAAGAACTACAGTCTGCATTACAGCTGAAAGAGGAGATCCGATTTGCGATTAGCAGGAAAGCTACGGAACTACGGGTGCTGAATGAGAAGCTTAAGGAAGCATATGATGAGCTGGATGCATTCAGTTACACCATTTCTCATGATCTAAAAAATCCACTATCTTCTATAAAGAGTTATTCGCAGATCTTGCTGCGGAACTTCACGCTGGAACCCAAAGCACAACACATGGTTTCGCGCATACTTACTGGCGCCGAAAAGATGCAATCCATGATACAGGATGTGCTAAGTTACTCCAAAGCAGGGCAGGGGCAGTCTGAATATAAGCTGGTGAATATGGAAAACCTGCTCAATGAGCTGAAGCAGGAACTCTTGATCTCTTATAACGACACAGATGTGGAGATCAACATCAACGGTGTGGAGGATATTTATGGCGAAGAAACGATGGTAATGCAAGTCTTTTCAAACCTGATCGGCAATGCCGTAAAATATTCTAAACAGGCGAGCAATCCGGTGGTGAACATCAATGCCAAAGACTATGGCAATGAAGTTGAATATGCCATTCAGGATAACGGGATTGGCATAGATCCCGCTGAACAGGACAAGATCTTTGAACTGTTTACGCGTGCAAACGATGTTAGTGCGTTTGAAGGTACGGGTGTTGGCTTGTCGATTGTGAAGAAGATCATGGCCAAACATCAAGGGAAGGTTTGGGTAGACAGCGAGATCAATAAAGGCTCAACGTTTTTTGTTCGTTTTAAAAAACCGGAGCTGGCCTAGTTTGTTTTACGGTAAACAAACTGAATGAATGATCTTGCGATAATTTACGACCTCGACGAAACAATCCTTCCTGCAAGTGCCGTCCCTGACGAAACTTTTGATACGTTATTTGATGCAATACGTGAAGCAAATGAGGCTACACTGGCCGATGATAAACTGGAAGAGGCTCTAAAAGCCATGCGCCGTTTATCGGTAGATGTGGTTGCTGAGCGATACGGATTTACAGCAGCAATGAATGAAGCAGCGAAACATGCGCTGCTTCATACCAAATACAATTTCGAATTAAGTACTTACGACGATTTTCATGTAATCAAAACCATTCCTGGTAAGCGGTACCTGGTGACTACGGGTGTGCCCAATTTGCAGCAGGCTAAAGTAGATACACTTTTCAAGGAAGGTGACTTCGATGGTGTCTTTGTGGATGACATTTACCAGGAAAGCCGCATCGGTAAAATCGGGTTATTTAAACAAATTTCTGAGCAAACTGGGCTTAGGCCAGCGCAGATCTGGATTGTTGGCGACAATCCAGAGGCAGAAATAAAAGCCGGTAATGATCTGAATATGAATACGGTGCACATTGCCCGGGCTGGTGTGGAGCCATCTAATTTAGCAAAATACCAGATAAAAGACTTTTATGAGTTAAAAGCCCTGATCGAAAAAGCGCAACAAAAAGGCACATAGATTGTTATATTCCTGGTTTTTACTAATATTTGTAGTAACCCGTAGCTTATGACAGTCACTGTAGTTCCAATCATTGAACCAGAACCAAAACCTGGCGCTCCGCTAGCCAAGGTGATGCAGGAGCGGCTGCACCGCATTGCTGAGGAACTGCAGGATGTTCATCTCAAACATATGGAAACGGTGGAGCCCATTTTTGAAGATCTGGTTATTTATGTCAGCTATAATAGCAAATATAGCGTTCGCTGGCGTATTGTAAATGATGTTCCGGCCAATGCAGAAGCATTGACTGCCGAGGTATGTGCCAAGTTGGGTTACATCAAATGGAAAACTGCCACAATAAACCTCTTTCATAGCCGCTAAGCCAGGCTATTCCGGAACCTGCTCTACAGGCAGGGTTGTTTTTAAATGTTTCATGATTGGTGTAGAGCTGATGCCGTGTACGATAATGGATAGCAGTATGGTGAAGGCCACTACAGCCCATAGTTCATCCTGGTGCTCAAAGGTTGCCTCATGAAAGGCGAATGCCAGGTAGAAAATGGACCCCATACCACGAATGCCAAAGAAGCTTATGGCAAGCTTTTCTTTAATATGAATATCTCGCTTGTAGAGCCCGATTAAACCCGTAAGCGGGCGTACAATGAACACAAAGCCAACAGCAAACAGCGCCATTTTCCAGGTAAGTGCATCCAAAATCCCGCTTACTAAACTCCCACCGAATAATATCAACAGCACCGCAATCAGGAGCCTTTCAATCTGGTCTGTAAAGGAGTGGAGTTCGGAATGGAACTCATGACCCTTTTCATAATGGCGCAGGTTTACTGCGCAGATGAATACGGCGAAGAAGCCATAGCCCTGCAGGAGTTCGGTTACACCATATACAAGAAAGGTTAAGGAAAGTGCCAGAAAGCCGTCAGTGGTTTTCAGGAATTTATATTTTGCGGATAGATCGAAGAGTAAGTAGCCCACGCCCCGGCCGAAGGCCCAGCCTATAGCAATACCAGCGAATACTTTATATAACACATCGTATCCGGCCCAGGTAAGCCATTCACCAGTTGTCGAAAGCTGGTTCATGGTCAGGAATATGGCCATCCAAACAAATGGAAAGGCCATACCATCGTTCAAACCAGCTTCGGCAGTGAGTGCGAACTTGGTTTCTGATTTTCGCTTTTCATTGGGCGGCCCCACCTGCACATCGGAAGCGAGTACCGGATCTGTTGGTGCAAGTACGGCTCCAAGAAGCACTGCGGAGGCGATACTTAAACCAAGAAGGCTATAGCCGATCCAGGTAGCTGCAGCCATTCCAAGAATCATTGCTATGGTGATAAGCCGCAGGGGAGAGGCCCAGTTCTTCCAGGAAAATGGGCGGTCCAGCTTGATGCCAGTACCCATTAAGGAAATAATTACAACAGTCTCTGCAAAATGCATGGTTAGCGTACCATGGTGTCCCGGATCAGCAGGGGGCAAATGGTCAGGAACGATCTTGTAGAGTAACATCCCAAACAACATATAAACGATGGCGTAGGAGATGCCTCGGTCTTTTGTTAAAGCAGGGATCCAGACCATGCCCATTGCGGCAAGTCCGAGCAGTGCTAGTTCCAATGTATATGGGTTCATAAACAGGCGGTTGTATATACATTACGTTATATGCCGCAGAAAGTTTCTGGCTTTTCGTAATTTTACACCGTGCCGCCAGTAAAAAGACCTGATCAAAACTCTGCTGTTGAGGAAATTCCTAATCCACTCCGTGCTGGCGGCGGACCTGTAAAGCGTAAAGCAGCGGTTTCAAAAAAGCCGGTTTCTCGGAAGCGAAAACCTAAAAAGAAACCTGTGCCGGCATATGTCAAGTTTGGCATCGCGGCAGCTTTATTGGTGTTGCTATCGCCCTTCTACTATGGCTATATTCTAAAAGGCTTCAGTTCAACCTGGCGCTGGGTGTTGGACATTGGTGAAGATCCAAACTATCGAACCTATAACAGCTTCGAAATTAAGATCCCCGTAGCTTACAATATTCATGGTATTGATGTATCGTATTACCAAGGTAAGATCGACTGGCAAAAAGTTCGTGCCATGAAAGAGGATGGAGTGCAGGTGAGTTTTGCGATCATAAAGGCTACTGAGGGGTTGGCAAGCGTTGACCCCTATTTCCAACGCAACTGGCGCGAGGCTGCAAAGGTGGGTATTGTTTGTGGCGCATATCATTTCTTCCGGCCCTCCAAGTCGGGTAAACAGCAGGCGAGATTATTTTTGCAAACGGTAAACTTTGAAGCGGGCGATTTGCCACCAGTGGTTGATGTAGAGCACCTGAGTGGCGCTACACCTGCGGAAATGCGCAAGGAGTTAAAGGCCTTTATAGATCATGTAGAAGGCAAAACGAAGGTAAAGCCGATCATTTACTCTGGCCTTACCTACTATAATGATTACCTGAAGGGTTATTTTGATGAATATCCGTTATGGATTGCACACTATTATAAATCGCAGCTGAATATCGATGCGAGTGCAAACTGGTTCTTCTGGCAGCACTCCGATAAAGCACGGATTACCGGTATCAACCATGTTGTGGACTTTAATGCTTTTCGTGGCGACAGTGTCGCATTTCAGCAATTATTGATTAAGTAGTTGCATCTACCGTCCATTTTTCGCATCGCTCCAGGAAAGCTGGATCAGCGTCTGCGCCAATGCCGATGGTGTCGGGAACCGTCAGGTGATAGCCTTCAAAGGTCAATCCACCAATTACGGGATCTATTAAGTGGCCCAGCAGGCAGGTATCCAGGTCATAGAAGACCACATTCGGACTGGCGAGCGCAAAGTGTAGCTTGGCACTTAGGGCAATTCTGCTCTCCAGCATGGCACCAATCATACATTTTATACCACTTTGAAGGGATACCTCATGGATTTTCTGCGCTTCCAGGATGCCACCAGATTTGGAGAACTTGATGTTGATGTAACTGCAGGATTGACTATTCACCAGCTTTCTGGCATCATGATGATTGTAGCAGCTTTCATCGGCCATGATCTTTACCGGGGAGTTTAGATGAAGCTCGGGCAGGCGGTCGTCGTACCAGGTACGCATAGGCTGCTCGCAGAATTCGATATCATACTGCGCCATTTGGCCAAGCGCAAGCAATGCCTCGTCGAATGTCCAGCCTTGATTGGCATCCAGGCGAATGTTCATCTCAGGTCCTACAGCTGCACGGATTTGCTTTACACGTTCAATATCTTCCATGTAGTTTTTGCCCAGCTTCACCTTCAGAAAATTACAGCCTTGATTTCTGATCTTCAGCGCTGCTTCTGCCATCTTCTCTGGCGTGTTGATGCCGATGGTCATGTCTGTCTCCACGGTTTTATGATGACCGCCAAGAAACTTGTATAATGGCAGCTTAGCGTGTTTTGCAGCGATGTCGAAAAGCGCCATGTCGAAGGCACTTTTGATTGTGCTGTTGTGTGCAGCAGCGGCAAGCAGGTCGTCCATGCGATCTGGGATTTCCAGCGGGTCTTTTCCGATCAGCTGTTTGGCGAACAGCCTGGCCATGATGATGCAGGTATCCTGTGTTTCACCGACGATCATTGGAAAGGCGGAACATTCACCAATGCCAATGATGCCGGCATCGGTATGGATCTTCAAGAGTGTATTTTGCGCGAAATGCATGGTGCCGGTTGCAATAACAAAGGGCTCCATGGGGATGCTGAAGCGGTAGATGTCAATCGAAGTAATCTTCATTCTATAGGTCTTTCCGTAAAAGTAGCAATTATCTCGTTACCTTTATTTCATGAAAGCGGAACCAAATAAACTGATCCATGCCTCATCACCATACCTGTTGCAGCATGCCCATAATCCGGTAGACTGGTACGAATGGGGGCCGGAAGCGCTTGAAAAAGCGAAGCTGGAGAACAAGCTGCTGTTGATAAGCATCGGCTATTCGGCTTGCCACTGGTGCCATGTGATGGAGCGGGAGAGCTTTGAACTGGAAGAGGTTGCCGAGGTGATGAATAAACACTATGTGTGTATAAAGGTAGATCGGGAGGAGCGGCCGGACATTGACCAGATTTACATGCTGGCGATACAGCTGATGACTGGTAGTGGGGGATGGCCGCTGAACTGCATCTGCCTGCCTGACCAGCGGCCCATTTACGGTGGCACCTATTTCAGGAAGACCGATTGGATGAATATTCTGGAAAACGTTGCGGCCCTCTGGGCGAATGAACCGGCGAAAGCACTACAATACGCTGACCGCCTTACGGAAGGGATCGCCGCCGCCGAAAGGATTGTCCCGAATGTGTTTCCGGAACCCTTTGACGTGACACAGCTGCAGGCGATCGTAAATCCCTGGATGGAGCGGTTTGACCTGGAAGAGGGCGGCCATCAGGCTGCACCGAAGTTCCCGCTGCCAAACAATTGGTTGTTCATGTTAAGGTTCAGTCAGCTTAGCGGGCATCAGCAAACACTTCAGGCTGCTTTGCTGACCCTTGATAAGATGGCTTATGGCGGGATTTATGATCAGCTTGGTGGCGGTTTTGCGAGGTACTCGGTAGATGAATATTGGCATGTGCCGCATTTTGAGAAGATGTTGTACGATAATGGGCAGCTGCTAAGCCTGTACGCTGAAGCATATCAGCTGACTAAAGCTTCAAAATACCGGGCCATTATAACGGAAACGGCAGACTGGCTTGCCCGCGAGATGAGCTCGCCGGAAGGACTATTCTATTCGGCTCTGGATGCGGACAGTGAAGGCGTAGAGGGTAAGTTCTACGTGTGGGATAAGGAGGAGATCGAAGGTGTTCTTGGTCCTGACGCCGGTTTAATCAATAGCTATTACCAGGTAAGTTCTGAAGGTAACTGGGAGGAGGAACAAACCAATATTTTGATAAAGAAACTGGATGATGCCCTGTTTGCAGCTGAACACGGACTTACGCTAGAGCAATGGCAGGTTGTCCTGCAGCGCAGTAAGGAAAAGCTGCTGGAGCAAAGATCCCGGAGGGTAAGGCCCGGCTTGGATGATAAATGTCTGACTTCCTGGAACGCTATGACGATTAAAGGGCTTGCTGAAGCTTCGGTGGGTTGCGGCGAAGCCGGGTGGTTGGAGATGGCGACTACTTCGGCGCGTTTTATACTGGCCAATATGAGAACGCAGGACGGCGGTTTGTATCGTAATTACAAGAACGGTAAGGCAAGCATTGACGCCTTCCTGGATGATTATGCATTTTTGATAGATGCTTTGATCAGCTTATATCAGGCGGATTTTGCAGAGTCCTGGTTATATGAAGCAAAAGGCCTTACAGATTATGTGATCAAACATTTTACTGATCCTGCAGGGCCGATGTTCTTTTACACGCCGAATTCCGCGGAGACGCTCATTGCAAGGAAACATGAACTGATGGATAATGTTATTCCTGCTTCAAACTCGGTGATGGCGCAGAACCTCCAGCGTTTAGGCTTGTACTTTGATCACGATAACTATTCGGAGAAGGCAGAGGCAATGTTACTTGCGATACTGCCACAGATCAAAACTTATGGTTCTGCCTATTCCAACTGGGCTATTCAACTGCTGAATGCGGTTTATGGCATCACAGAAGTGGCAATTACTGGTGCGGATCAGTCCGCTGTGCTAAAAGCGCTCAGTTCCTTATACTTGCCGAACAAAATAATCTTAGCAGGAACAAATACAACGCTTCCATTGTTAAGAAATAAAGAAAGCATAGAAACAAAAATCTATATTTGCCGCAATAAAGCATGTCAGCTGCCTGTAAGTACAGTTGAAGAAGCACTAAAATTTATTAACTAAAAAAGATTGTAATGACTATTAAACCTAACACCGTAGTTTCATTAACGTACGAACTGCATACCACAAATGCAGAAGGTCAACAAGTTTTTGTAGAGAAAGCTGATGAGCAAAATGCTTTGGTTTTTATGTACGGAACTGGCATGATGTTGCCAAAATTTGAAGAGCATTTAGCTGGTTTGAACGCCGGTGATGATTATAGCTTTGAGCTTACAGCTGAAGATGGCTATGGTGCTATCGATCCAGGTGCTTTCGCTGATTTGCCTAAAGAAATGTTTAAAGAAGTTGATCTTCCTGCAGTTGGTGATATCATTCCACTTCAGGATAATGAAGGTAATCACTTCAGAGCTGGTGTAACCGGTGTTCATGAAGATTCCATTTCAGTAGATCTAAACCACCCTATGGCTGGTAAAAACCTAATCTTCTCTGGTAAAATCCTTACCGTTCGTGAAGCAACTCAGGAAGAGCTGGCCCACGGTCACGCACACGGAGCTGACGGCCACTCAGGTCACTAATAATAGCAATGCTGTTTTAAGCTTGATGCTTTAAACGGGTTGGTATAAAAAAGAAAGGCTGTTCCTCATCGGAGCAGCCTTTCTTTTTTGATGAATGCCCGGAATGACCGGGCAGTGCTGTATTCTTTATTTGTACATCTCTGCTCTTAATGCTTGAACATCAGGGCTGTTGATGTAGTCGTCGTAACTCATCATCTTGTCGATGGTACCTTTCGGAGTAATCTCGATGATTCTTGTCGCTACAGATTCCGTTAATGCATGATCTCGTGAAGTAAACAGGATCGTGCCTTTGAAGTCTTTCATACCGTTGTTCAATGCGGTGATGGACTCTAGGTCAAGGTGGTTGGTTGGCTCATCGAAAAGCAACAGGTTGGCATGTTTAAGCATCATCTGCGAGAACATACAACGCATCTTTTCACCTCCTGATAGTACTTTAACATTCTTCAACACCTCTTCTCCGGAGAATAACATCCGGCCCAGAAAGCTTCTTACAAACTGCTCATCCTGATCCGTGTTTGAATATTCACGAAGCCAGTCAACCAGGTTCATGTCCTTGCCTTCGAAGTACTGCGAATTGTCGTTCGGGATATCAGCTACGCTGATCGTAATACCGAACTTGAAATCGCCGGTGTAGTCTTTTTCTCTGCCGGTTAATACGTTGTAGAATGCAGCTGTTGCAAGGCTATTCTGTGAAAGAATGGCAATTTTATCACCTTTATTTACCATGAAGTTGATGTTCTTGAACATCACTTCTCCATTGGCGCTATGTGAAAGGTTCTCTACCTGAAGGATCTGATCACCTGCTTCACGGCCAAGGTTGTTGAACAGAATTGCCGGGTATTTACGACTTGAAGCTTTAATCTCGGAGATGTCGATCTTATCAAGTGCTTTCTTACGGGAAGTTGCTTGTTTGGACTTCGAAGCATTCGCACTGAATCGTTGAATAAACTCCTGAAGTTCTTTCACTTTCTCTTCCAACTTCTTGTTTTGGTCGCTACGTTGTTTTAACGCTAGCTGACTGGATTCATACCAGAAGGTATAGTTACCAGAGTAAATACTCATTTTACTGAAGTCTATGTCTACAATGTGGGTACACACGGCATCCAGGAAGTGCCTATCGTGGGAAACCACCAATACGATGTTCTCGTAGTCTGCAAGGAAGTTCTCCAACCAAGCGATGGTCTCGATGTCAAGGTCGTTGGTAGGCTCATCCAGCAATAGAATATCCGGGTTACCAAATAGCGCCTGCGCAAGAAGCACACGTACCTTTTGGTTACCATCAAGTTCTTTAAGCAATTTATAGTGGTCTTCTTCTTTTATACCAAGGTTGCTCAGCATGGTCGCTGCATTGCTCTCCATGTTCCAGCCGTCCATCTCAGCGAAGCGGTTCTCCAGTTCACCAGCACGTTCGCCGTCTTTATCGCTGAAGTCTTCTTTAAGATAAATGGCATCTTTTTCTTTCATGATGGCATACAGTTCAGTATGTCCCATCATCACGGTTTCTATTACGGAATATTCGTCAAACTCATAGTGATTCTGCTTCAGTACAGCCATTCTTTCACCAGGCGTGATGGCGATGCTGCCGGAAGTTTGTGTGACTTCACCAGAAAGGATTTTTAGAAATGTTGATTTACCTGCGCCGTTGGCACCAATCACACCGTAGCAGTTGCCTTGGGTGAATTTTAAGTTTACGTCTTCAAAAAGGGTACGTTTACCGTAACGCAGGGATAAATTGGATACTGATATCATATATAGAAAATATCCGCAAAGGTAGGCATAATTTATAAAACGGCTAAAGAGCTGATAGTATTCTTTTTACGCTTGCAAGGAAGGGGATTCCAGCATAACTGGAAATTGGTTAGCTTTGCTGCTTGTTATGGAAAAAGAGTTAGAAGTATTACAAAGCATCATTAAGAGAAGAAGAAGTGTTTTTCCGGTAAGTTTTATCCAGGAGGAGATTTCAGTTGAATCTATAGAAACCATTCTGGAAAGCGCAAATTACGCACCTACACATAAGTTAACGCAACCCTGGAGGTTCTCTGTTTTCCGCAAAGAAGGCAAGACAAGACTAGGTGAGGAGCTTGCTAGAGCATACAAAGCGCATACACCAGCGGAGTTGTTCCTGCAAAAGAAATATGACTCCTTTGGCCTTAAGTTCCAGCAGTCGAGTTGTGTGATCGTGTTGAAGGCCCAATTGCACCCAGCACTGCTGCCGGAATGGGAGGAAGTTGCTGCGCTGGCTTGTGCGGTTCAGAACATGGCGCTTACTGCTGAAGCAATGAATATTGGGGCTTACTGGAGCTCGCCCGGTCCAGTGGCTAACATGCCTGAGTTCCTGGAACTGCAGGATGATGAGAAAGTGTACGGCGTATTCTACCTGGGATACCACAATGCCCCTGCTGCGGAAGCTAAAAGAACGCCAATGGCACAGAAGGTTAAATGGATAGAAGCATAGTATGGAAGCATTGAAAGCAGCCTTATATGATGCCTGTTTGCGTTTCATTGAGGGACGGATTGAAACCGCAGAAACTGCGCTTGCGCAGGCGCAGGAAGCCAGCAACGATGACACCAAGAGTAGTGCTGGCGACAAGTTTGAAACCACCAGGGAGATGATGCAACAGGATATTTTCAGAAACAAAAAACTGTTGGCAGATGCACAGCAGAATTTGGGTCTATTGAAAAGTCTTGCCGATGTTCCCGTCTCGGAAGTTGTGAAAAATGGGAGCTTAGTGGAAACAAACCAGGGCTTGTTTTACCTTTCAATCAGTGTCGGACAGCTTAGTGTTTCGGGTAAGACCGCGTTTGCAATTTCAGCGGCTTCGCCGGTGGGTCAGTTGATGCTCGGTAAGCGCGTGGGTGAAGTATTTACGTTTAATCAGAAAGCATATACCGTGGTTAATGTGTTTTAGAAAACATTGCCGTTGTTTATCACCATAGCTTCTTTATAAGTTACAGGAACCACAACGCTCTTGATTCACAGGGGCTACAATGTTTTTTTACTTGATGAAACGCGACATTCGTGTGATCTTATATCCTCGAGACTTAACCAATGTTGTGTGACGTAGCTAGTAACTCCTGAAACTTCTAGTGCAAAGGGGCTAGAAGCTTCTCTGGATGCTATTATTCAAACGCTTTGCATCCCAGTATCCACTCGCAATAATCCTTCTAATGGTGAACAAGGGGTCGGCTGGATCTCTTTTTTCCGCCAGCACATAAGCTGATTTAAAGCCGCGCTTCTTAAGCTCCGGAAAAGCCTCTGGGTTCCATAAGCCGAATGGGTACGCAAAGTGCTCCACTTTCTTGCCGGTAATGGACTCCAGTGTTTTTGTTGGTTTCTCTATCTGGGTAACCCAGTCTTCTCCTTTATACTTTTTCACGTTCTGGTGGTCCCAGGTATGTGAGCAAATCACATGCCCGGCTTCAGATAGTTGTTTCACCTGATCTCTGCTCATATATTTAGGACGTCCAAGGGAAACCGTCATGATGAAATAAACAGCTTTGAAGCCGTGCTTCTTCATCTCGGGAGCGGCGATGGCATATTGATTCTCTTCCGTATCATCAAAGGTAAGCATGATCGGTTTTTCCGGCAGGGGTGTGCCCAGGTTGAGATAAGCATAGTATTCATCCGGCAGAATGGTCTGGTAGCCACTATCGGCGAGCATCTTTAAGTGTGCTTTGAAGGTTTCCACCGGCACGATATAGTCCTTTGCTGATTTTGAATCTGTGGCTTTCCAATCCCGGATCTGGTGGTAGCATAAGACCGGAACCTGTTTACGTGAGAGTATTGTATTTGCGTCTGCGATCTTGATTTCGTCTATGTTCGCTGGAGCCGCCGTTCTGGCGTTGGAGTCTGCGAGTGCGCTGGAGGCTCCAAGCGCGGCGCTGTCTGTAGTATCATCAGCTGCTGTTCTATTCTGAGCTGCGGAGAAACAGCCCGATATTGCCATCATTGCCGCGGCAACAAGGGGGATAAACATTCTATTCATTAGTCGTATAGGTAGATTAGATTCTCGTATTATTTCTCAAATGTATAAAAATGCGAGAACTTGATAGCGTGTTTGATCCATTGCATATCGTTTTAGTATTCGTGAACGATTTATCTGAGTCTGCTTAATGATCATGAGACCTTCTATTATCATGTTTGTTAATTGAAGTACTGGCTGCAATGTCAATCTATGTTACTAATAGACTTTCAATTAGCTCAGGTATTCAGTTGGATATCCTTTTTATTACATCATTTCTCATCTGGCATTTTCCAAATTGCAGTACTTTAGAAATTTAATCTCAACTAATGAAAAAAAGCTTCCTATTTTCCCTGGTGGCATGTCTGCTCTCTGGATATACCCTTGCCCAAACCAGGAGTACAACTGCACTTGAACAGGCATCCGAATCACCAAAAGCAAACTACCAGCTAGCCGCGCGCTTTTCGCCCAACAAGCTGAAGAAAATGGTCTACTCGACCTCCGTTGATCCCCATTGGTTAAAGCTCAGCAACCGTTTCTGGTACATGTTTGAAACCCCCAATGGGAAGTCCTGGATCATGGTGGATCCTGCAAAGCGCAGTAAAAAGCAGATATTCAATAACGCTGAACTAGCCGCGGAGATCACCCGCATTGTGCGTGATCCTTTCGATGCAGAACATCTCCCGATCGAGAACCTGAAGTTTGCAAAAGACGAGAAGAGCTTGAGCTTCGAAATTAAGAGTTCAATAGACGAGCTTAAGCCGGATCGCAAGGACAAGAAAGCTGCAGATTCCATGCAGAAGAAGATCTTCTATTTTAATTATGACATCGCAACATCCAGGTTAACTGAAGTTCCGAATTACACCAAACCAAAGGCTAAGCCGGAATGGGGTTCTGTTGCGCCAGATTCTTCGGCTGTGATCTTCACCCGCAACTATAACCTGTATTGGATGGATAAGGCCAATTACCTGAAAGCGGTTAAGAATGAGGAGGACAGCACCATCGTAGAACATCAGCTAACCAAGGATGGCGTGAAATTCTACGCCTACGGGGATGATGGTGACGGGGAAAACAACGAAGAGGTGCTTAAGAAAGATAAAAAGAGACGTCGTGCTTACGTGCTTTGGTCACCAGACGCGCGCTACTTTGTGATGAACCGTCAGGATAGCAGAAAAGTGAAAGATCTTTGGGTGCTTAACAACACCGCTGCTGGTCGTCCGACCTTGGAAACCTACAAGTACCAGATGCCCGGCGAAAAAGAGGCTCCGATAGATGAGATCTTGCTGTTCAATTTCGCTGCGAAGAGCTACAAGAAGCTGGATGTCGCGGCTTTCAAGGACCAAAGTGTATCATTATGGCAAGCACCATCGCTGGTCAAAGATCGCGACAACGAGTTCCGCCCGTCAATCTGGTTGGGTAATAACTCGAAGATTTACTTTTCACGTACCAGCAGAGATTTAAAACGTGTAGATATTTGCACCATAGATATCAACTCAGAGAAAGTAAGTCCCCTGATCGATGAGCGTTTCAACACCTACGTAGAGATCAACAGACCAGGGTTGGTTAAAGATGGTCAGGAGATCATCCATTGGTCCGAAAGGGACGGCTGGGCGCACTTCTATCTTTTTGATGGTAGTGGCAAGCTTAAGAACCAGATTACCAAAGGTGCATTCCACTGTGAGAGCATCGTGAACATCGATGAGAAAAACCGCGTATTATATTTTACGGCGAATGGGCGGGAGGCAGGTGAGGATCCTTATTACCAGCATCTGTACCGTATTAACTTCGACGGTAGCGGTATGAAGCTTTTGAATCCCGGGAACTTTGATCATGCCGTGAGCATGAATGATGAAGGGAAGTACTTTGTAAACAACTTCTCCAGGGTCAATACCGCGCCAAAGGCGATGGTGATGGACAACAAAGGCAACCCCGTGATGAACCTTAAAACGACGGATCTTTCACTACTGATGGCATCAGGTTACAAGTTTCCTGAACCTTTCAAAGTGAAAGCAGATGATGGCGTAACCGACATTTACGGGGTGATGTATAAGCCTTTTGATTTCGATCCTAATAAGAAGTACCCGATCATCGAGTACGTTTACCCAGGTCCTCAAACGGAAGCGGTGAACAAGGCCTTCACCAAGAGCATGGATAATACCGACCGACTTGCACAGCTGGGTTACATCGTTGTCTCCGTTGGTAATCGCGGTGGGAACCCTGCGCGCTCTAAATGGTACCATACCTTCGGCTACGGCAACTTGAGAGATTATGGCCTCGCGGATAAGAAAGCTGCGGTAGAGCAGCTGGCTGCCCGCCACACCTTCATTGATGCAAGCAGGGTGGGTATCACTGGGCATTCTGGCGGAGGCTTCATGTCTACCGCGGCAATGCTGGTTTACCCGGAATTTTTTAAAGCCGCAGTGTCTAAGGCTGGAAACCATGACAACAGTATCTACAATCGCTGGTGGAGTGAAAAACACCATGGGGTGAAGGAAGTGGTCGACGCGAAAGGCGATACAACCTTTACCTACAGCATAGATAAGAACCCGGAACTTGCTGGCAACCTAAAGGGGCATTTGATGATCATGACCGGGGACATCGACAATAACGTTCACCCAGCAAATACGATCAGGCTCGCAAATGAGCTGATGAAAGCGGGTAAACGCTTCGAGTTTGTGATCCTTCCAGGCCAGCGTCACGGCTTTGGTGACCTGACTGAATATGCATTCTGGAAACTTGCAGATCACTTTAATAAGTACCTGATCGGGGATTTCGAGAATCCCGACAAAGTAGACATGGTAGAGATAGATCGCGAGAAGCCACGAAACGGAAAGAAGTAGTAAGCAAAACAAAAAAGCATCCCGAGGGATGCTTTTTTGTTTTGCTGGCTTTAGTCACATGACAGACCATCAGCCAGCGGATTTATTGTGTGTTGTGTTTTTTAGAAGTGGAATTGAATACCCAATTTTGGAGCGAAAAAGTTAGTTCCAAAACTTACGTTGTCATAACCTGCGCCTTTAACATCATTGTCGTTAGCGTCTTCAACACGGTAGTTGGTGTAGCTTAAACCATTCAATGCTAACTCAATACCGATTTTTTTACTTGGGAAGAATGCAAATCCTGGAGATAATGCTACACCGATCTGGGTAGAGTTACCAAGTTTAGCACCTTCATCACCTTGTGCATCAACCGCATGTGCTGAACCGAATTCCATTGGAACTGCAAGTTGTCCAAAGAATTTGAACTGATCAGAGATGTTAGTGTAGTAGCGACCAAATGGGCTTACCACAAACGCTTCGCTTTTAGTAGTACCAACATTTTTATCGTAGCTGTAACCAATACCAGTACCTACTGCAATATTATCTGCAACAAAGTAACCTACACTTGGAACAATCTCAAAGCTGGTATTTGCTTTAGCGTTAGCGGCATCACTTTTCTGGCTATCAAATGCAAGGTTACCACCTAACATAATCTTTCCTTTTTCTGTTTGTGCTTGAGTACTAAAACCTAAAGCAGCTACTGCAAAAATTGATAATAATAACTTTTTCATTTTCTTAAATTTTAATGTTCAACGTGGTCATTCTTGTTTTTATATCCTGACCAACGATGTCATTTAGTCAATAGCTATGCCAAAGGGAACCCCACTCTAAATGGTAATTAAGCAGGTTTTTTGTAACTTCTTAATTGATAAACAAATACGAAAACTGCGTTGGGCCTTTATTATTTCTAAATGACACAAGCCTGGAGTATTGTAAAATCAAGGTCATGGAAAAACTTGTACGTTTTGACTATTTTTGAACAAATGTCAGGTATTTTAGTGTCAATTCTGGCAAGAAAGACTGCCAGGTCGTCTGGGTTCAGGCCTTAAACATCGGCAGATACTTTTCCCGGTTCTCATAAATCACCCAAAGGTTGATTGCAAAAAACACCAGTGCGATCGGTAATCCAGAGGTATCCGTTAGGGTATTGGTCAGCATGATCCCGATCATCACCGGAAAGATCACAAGTGCCCCTAAAGCACGTGTTTTTGGAAAGATGAAGAGTAATCCACCAAGTACCTCGGCAAAGCCAACCAAAGGCATCAGCCATCCAATTTGAGTAAAAGCTTGAAAAGCCTTAAGCAGGTTTTCGGGAAGGTTCTCGGGTGGAGGCATGTAATTGAAGAACTTGTTTAATCCTGCGTTGATGAACATCAGGCCAAACAGCAGGCTAAGTACGAAGGTGATTTTTCGTTTCATATCGGGATCTATTAAGCCTCCTCTTTTGTCATCAACCCTCTATTTCTTGCTTATTCCATGCATGGTACTACGTCTTCAAGGAGGTACACAAATATAGAAGAACCATCGAGTATTACAAGGCGTAACCTGTTTAAAATCAGTACTTAAAAATAGAAATCGCCCACATAATTCTATGTGGGCGATTCAAATCATTCAAAGCTATATTGGCCTGGATATCCGGACTAACCAACAGCCTCAGGTTTCATGTTCAAAAACACGAACTTATGATCGAACATGTCCAGTTTGATCTTACTGTCTTTATCAACCTTACCGGCCAGGATCTCTTTGGAAAGTTCATTTAGAATACGTTTCTGAATAACCCTTTTCAAAGGACGGGCACCAAATTGCGGATCATAGCCCAATTCTGCCAGCCAGTCCAGCGCTTCTTCAGACGCTTCAATCTCTACACCCATATCTTTGAGCGTATCCTGTACGTGTCTGAATTGCAAACTAACAATATCCCTGATCTCGTCGCGGTTAAGCGGTGTAAACATGATCAGTTCATCAATACGGTTCAGGAACTCGGGTCTGATGGTTTGTTTCAGTAGCTCAAACACCTCGTTTTTGGTCTTGGCGATCAGCATGTCCCTGTTTTCATCGATCAAGTCCCTGAAGTTTTCCTGAATCAGGTGCGAACCGATGTTTGAGGTCATAATGATGATCGTATTCTTAAAGTTCACCACACGACCCTTGTTGTCGGTTAGACGACCATCGTCAAGTACCTGCAGCAGGATGTTGAACACATCTGGGTGTGCCTTTTCAATCTCATCTAGCAGCACTACAGAGTAGGGCTTCCTACGCACTGCTTCCGTAAGTTGGCCACCTTCATCGTAACCTACGTATCCTGGAGGCGCTCCAATCAATCTGGATACGGCATGACGTTCCTGATACTCACTCATGTCGATCCTGGTCATGGCGTTTTCATCATTGAACAGGAATTCTGCAAGCGCCTTTGCGAGCTCGGTTTTACCAACACCGGTTGTACCAAGGAATATAAATGAACCAATCGGCTTACGCTTGTCCTGTAATCCTGCACGTGATCGGCGGATCGCATCTGAGATGGCCTCGATGGCTTCATCCTGACCGGCCACACGTTTATGCAACTCTTCTTCCAAATGCAATAACTTTGCACGTTCACTGGCAATGAGTTTAGTTACCGGGATGCCGGTCCAGCGGGCTACCACACCGGCAATATCGTCGGCGGTAACCTCTTCTTTAAGCATACGGCTTTCCGCCTGCTGACTCTCCAACTCGGCTTTCACCTGAGCAGCTTTGTCTTGTGCCTCTTTGATCTTTCCATAGCGGATCTCGGCAACACGACCGTAATCACCAGCACGTTCTGCCTGTGCAGCTTCCAGTTTATAGTTCTCGATCTGTTCAGATAAACTGTTCACCAGTTCCACCTGATCCTTTTCAGCTTGCCATTTGGCTTTCAGTGCATCGCGTTCAGCAGCTAGATTAGCGATCTCTTCGCCTAAGGAAGCGACCTTTTTATCATCATTCTCACGTTTGATGGCTTCCCGCTCAATTTCCAGTTGCATGATCCTGCGGTCAAGCTCATCCACATTTTCCGGAACGCTGTCCATTTCCAGGCGCAGCTTAGATGCCGCCTCGTCCATGAGGTCAATCGCTTTATCTGGTAAGAACCTGTCGGAAATATAACGCTGCGACAGCTCTACAGCCGCAATGATCGCCTCATCTTTAATACGCACCTTGTGGTGGGTTTCATAACGTTCCTTTAATCCACGTAAAATGGAGATCGCATCCTGGGTGTCCGGCTCATCCACATTTACCTTTTGGAAACGTCTTTCAAGCGCTTTATCCTTCTCAAAGTATTTCTGATACTCGTCCAGGGTAGTTGCACCAATGGCGCGTAACTCACCACGGGCCAGGGCAGGCTTAAGGATGTTTGCAGCATCCATGGCGCCTTCACCACCACCGGCACCAACAAGCGTATGGATCTCATCAATGAACATGATGATGTCGCCTTCACTTTGCTGTACCTCTTTCACCACGGCCTTCAAACGTTCCTCAAATTCACCCTTGTATTTGGCACCAGCAATCAGTGCACCCATATCGAGGGAGTAAACGGTTTTAGTTTTCAGGTTTTCCGGTACATCACCTTTGATGATACGGAAAGCGATACCTTCGGCGATGGCGGTTTTACCAACACCAGGCTCACCGATCAGGATTGGATTGTTCTTTGTTCTTCGTGAAAGAATCTGTATTACCCGTCTAATTTCCTCATCACGACCAATTACAGGATCCAGTTTACCAGACTCTGCATACTCGTTCAGGTTGCGTGCATATTTATTTAAGGCATTGTAAGTTGCTTCGGCATTTTGGTCGGTAACCCGGTTATCACCGCGTAGCGAAACAATTGCCGTCTTAAGATCTTTCTCGTTTACACCCATATCCTTTAAGAGTTTGGATGTATTGTCATTCGCAGCCAGAATGCCAAGCAGGATATGCTCAACGGAAACGAACTCATCCTTAAATTCCTTAAGATAGGATTGTGCTTTTTGCAAGGCGGTATTAGCCCCGGAAGAAAGGTAGATGTTGCTACCACTTACTTTCGGGTATTTATTGATCTGGGCATCCAGATACTGGTTAAGTACATTTAAATTAACGTTCAGCTTCTTCAATACATAAGAAACCACGTTCTCATCAACATTTAGCAGACCTTTAAGTAGGTGTGCGGTCTCAATAGCCTGTTGCTGATTGCCTTCGGTTATTGCTGAAGCCTGTTGAACTGCTTCCTGGGCTTTGATTGTAAAGTTGTTGAAGTTCATACCTGCTTTGGAACAAAACAGATGCCACTGGTCATATAGCTAAAGACTCTGAAAAACTGTCTTGTAAAAATAAGTTAAACAGACTAAATGGCTGTTAGTTAAAGTGTTTAACTGTAAAAATGACCGACCGCTTGATGTAAAGAATGTAAAGGGGAACAACTGACGATCAAAGGCCAAAACGTTAAAATATGTTAACCAGCAAAGAGCCAAGCTTTTAAACGGTATTTTGGTGTAATCAATGTTTAGCCCGCAACAAGCTATGTCGAAAATATTTATGCTGATGCTGATCCTGTTTTCCAATGGCCTTTTTGCACAGCAGGTGGCGAAACAGGATAGTGCATTAAAACAGCCTCGGAATGCGGGTTCTGATAGTCTGATCAACCTTTGGCGGATGAATTCGATGATGTTGGATGAGGTTAATATTAAGGGCATGAAGAATTATAAGGCTGATTCCTTAAACAGAAGAAGAGAATATGCGTCCATTTTCGCTTACAAGGGGCCAAGCGTCATGGACGCATTCATCAAGAAATCGTCTGAAAGCTCCAGACAATACGCCGCTTTTCAGAATTCTACTTCATCCATTGCGAGTATCAATGTGCTGCAGGTATTTGGAATGCTGACAAAAAACAAGTCCTCCGCATCTAAATTGAAAAAGGCATTGTTAAAAGAAGAAGAATCGAGATTTCTGGACGAACGATTCTCTAGAGCGAAGATCATTGCGGTGACTTCCTTGCAAGGCGATTCACTTGAGAATTTTATATATGAATATAAACCCTCGGCCGCTAGGGCTACAGAGATGAATGAATATGAGATGTTAATGTACATTAAAACATCTTATGCGGAGTTTCGAAAAGCGCAGCGAAAAGAATAGCCCGGTCCTGTATGCGATTGCTGAGATATTGAAAGCTAAACGCTATCTAATAAGAAAAGCCCCCGCAATGCGGAGGCTTCCATAATTCTTGTATACCAGCTTAGCCTAAAATTTCAGCAAGCTTGCTGGTCTGATGATCAGCTAACTTCTGCAGCGGCCCTGAAGCCAACATCTTCATCATCATATTCAAATCAGCAGAGATGGTATGTTTAGCAGTTGTTCCGCCATTCGCATTTGGTGCAACATTCCACTTCAGCTCCACGTCAAAAGGCGCTTTCTCTGTTGGAATTGCAGTAAGCTCCTGATTTTCAATGCGGGTATTGATTTTTATCGCCAGCTTCGCCATATTCTGGATGGTAAAACTTGCTTCATCTTCAGTTGACGACCAGTTATAGATGTTTTCCGGCATCAGCTGTTGATGATTATTCAGGTTCGAAAGGAAAGCATAAACTTCCGCTACCGGCTTGTTTAGCTCTGTTGTGCTCTCTATAATGGTCATATATCGTATTTGGTTAATTTATTCCTATTTGCCCCATTCAGCAGGGTTTTCCCGCCATTTCCTTAGCAGTTCAATATCGCTGGATGCGATGAAGCTGTGTTCGGATGCATATTCGATTAATGCATTATAATTCGACAGCGAAGAATAACGGCATTTTGCGGCTGCAAAGTTCTCATCCGCTACATCAAAACCATAGGTAAAGATAGAAACGAGACCGGCAACAGATAGGCCTGCATCTCTTAGCGCGGCTACTGCAGCTAAGCTGCTTTTTCCGGTAGAGATTAAGTCTTCTACAAGCACAGCACGTTGGCCTTCCACAATTTCACCTTCAATTAAACTTCCGGTACCATGTTCTTTAGCCTTTGCACGAACATAGGCAAATGGCAATCCAAGTTCCTGTGCAACCAAGGCGCCCTGAGGGATACCAGCAGTTGCAACGCCAACAATCAGGTCAACAGATCCGTACTCTTCCTGAACCAACTGCGTAAGCTTTTGTCTGATGTAGGTTCTTATTGAAGGGTGGGAAAGCGTAACTCTGTTATCGCAATAAATAGGGGATTTCCAACCCGATGCCCAAGTAAATGGATTATTAGGTTGTAACTTTATTGCTTTAATTTGTAAAAGAAATTCAGCTACCTTTAATTCAATATCACTTTTATTAAACATGGTCCAAAATTACAGAATTTATATCAACGATAACAGTTTGTTTATATCAGACACAATGCCCAATGAAGTTAATAGCTTGCAACTTATTGATGCTGAACAGTTTGATTTCAAAACATTTTATAAAAATCTTAGTAAAGGATCAGCAGCACATTATGTAATACTTACCGATGCTCCGAAAGAAGTTTTTAAAAGTGTTAAAGAATCCTGTCAGTTGATCAAGGCTGCGGGCGGTCTGGTTAAGAACGCAGATAAAGGCTATTTGTTTATTTTTAGAAATAAACGATGGGATTTACCAAAGGGCAAAGTTGAAAAAGGTGAAAAAATGAAGGAAGCTGCGCTTCGTGAAGTGGAAGAGGAATGCGGTGTTAAAATTTTCAAGAACAAAGAAAAAATCTGCCGTACCTACCACGTTTACGAGATGAACAATAAGGTGGTATTGAAGAAGACCAACTGGTACAGCATGACCGTTAAAGGTTCGCCCAAGCTTGTACCACAGAAGGAGGAAGGTATTACAAAAGCGGAATGGCTTAAATGCGATGAGCTTGCTCCCGTATTAAAGAACACTTATCCGTTGATTCTTGATGTACTAAAGTCAGGAGATCTACTCTAATTGGGAGATCTACGTTGATTTACAAATATGGTATAGCTTCTTTCGGCAGAAAGGAGCTAACATCTCCGCCATTACGCAGAATATCACGTACTATCGTCGAGCTGATCGCCGAGTATTCAGGTTTACTTAAAACAAAGATCGTTTCCACCTCGGGCATCATCGTCTGATTGATTTGAGCGATCGCTCTCTCATACTCAAAGTCCGCAACAGACCTGATTCCACGCACCATATACGTCGCGTTGATCTTCTTACAGAAATCAACCGTAAGTCCTTCGTAGGTCTGAATCTCTATGTTGGCATCATCTGCAAACACTGCCCGAACAATCTCCTCCCGTTTATCGGCAGCCAAAAAGCCTTGTTTAGAACTGTTAAGCCCAATTCCGACTATAATTTTATCGAATAAAGGCAGTGAACGCTTTAAAATATCTACGTGTGCAATGGTGATCGGGTCAAAAGAACCGGGGAATAAAGCAATTTTCATATTATTCATCTGCTGGGTTTTCGAAGAAACTGAATGAGGAGTTACCATACCTGCGGGTTTCCGTAAAGCCCGGAAGGAAGTTCAGCTTTAAAAACGATGGGTGTTCAATGACAAGCAGTCCATTGTCGGTTAGCAGTCCGTTGCTAAGCACCTTCTGCGCAATCTCCGGAATATTCGGAAGGTCATAGGGTGGATCGGCAAAAATGATCTGGTAACTTTTCTTATGCTGATCTAGAAATTTAAAAACATCGCCTTTAATCGTATGTATCTCAGGGAGCTCATATTTTTTGATCACTGATTCCAACCAGTACACGCAACCGGAGTGTTTGTCTACCGCAGTTACGCTTCTGATTCCTCTGGAAGCAAATTCAATACTGATGTTCCCGGTTCCGGAAAACAGGTCGAGCACATCACAGCTGTCGAAGTCGTACGTATTATATAGTATATTGAACAAGGCTTCTTTGGCCATGTCGGTTGTAGGTCTAACGGGTAAACTTGCTGGCGCACTTAAGCGGATCCCTTTAAGTTTTCCTCCAATTATTCGCATAGATTGAGTGCTAGTAGGCTGGTATAATAATGCGGAGGCATATCCTCCAGAATAGAATTGTGTAAAGTGCTTTCAGCCGGTGTACATAGATCCACCCGCGGAAAGTACTTCATCAGGATATTATGTTGCTCGTCACCCTCATTCAGAATGCCACTTGCAAGCACCTTGGTATCTGTTGTGCTAACTTGCAGCTGTTTCAATAGTAGCAGCAGATAATAGTGGAACTCCTCAGGATTTTCAATCTGAAACACATTCTGGAAGATCATCTTTCCATTGCGCAACAGCATAGCATGGAATGATCCTGCCGTGAAGTCAAAATAGAACTGCTGCTGCTCCGCAGCCTGGTTGATGGCGAGCAAGGATGCTGTTTGTTCAAAGGAGCGTGCCTCACGCCAGTGTGTTTTAATCGCCGATTCCACCGCGTTTGGCAGTAGAAAAAGGCTTTTGAAATCCTGACCAGAATAGCTTGCGGTGTACACACGATCGGAATAATGCTCCAGGTCGCTGAAATATTTGAAATAAGGTTCTACGACCTCAGGGTTGTAAATTGCTTCAGGTACTGCGATGGTATTGGTGGTATAGGAGCCAATCTTTACACGATTAAACAGTAAACTTAAATAAGGATCGGAGAGAATGGTAGAAGACAAATTGTGCGCTGTGGGTTGAAAATCCTGGCAGTCATACACCACTTCAATTTTCTGCTCGGTAGTGTTCAGGATGGCATAAGAAAAGCTGTCGGCCGTAATTTTCAACAACAAATTACAATTTAAAGCTGCTACCGGATCAAAGCCCGGGTCTTCCAATAAGATGCTGTTTTTGTTATTCATCTTAGCAAAATTAATCCTTTTTTCTATAACCACAGCATTGCATATTTGTAAAATGGATAAAGCCCAACTCATTGCCCAATCCTATCAATTTACGCCTACTGCCGAACAGCTGGAATTTTGTAGAAAGATGGCGCAGTTCCTCTCGCAACCGCTCGATGGCCAATGCTTTATCCTCAGAGGGTATGCAGGTACCGGAAAAACGACTTCTGTAGCAGCATTGGTGAGGGCTTTACCTAAATTTAGCCTGCGTGCTGCTTTACTAGCACCAACAGGTCGCGCAGCGAAGGTCATGACCAGCTATTCCGGGCGTACCGCACTAACCATTCACAAGCGTATCTACCGGAAAAAGTCGGCCGTATCCACGGACATGAACTTTCAGCTGGCGCCAAATCTTGCCGAACATACCGTGTTCATCGTCGATGAAGCTTCCATGATCGCAGATGAATGGAACAGCCAGACAGGCTCTTCTTTTCTGAAGGATCTCATGGATTACGTGTACAATCAAAAGAATTGTGCCGTCATCTTTGTGGGTGATACGGCGCAGCTTCCGCCGGTGGGCAGCATGGAAAGTCCGGCTTTGAACCCTGCTTACGTCGCAGGAACATTCCATAAGAAAGTGATCGAAGTAGAACTTCGGGAGGTTGTCCGGCAGGAGAAGAGTTCCGGGATTCTGGCCAATGCCACTATGCTGCGGGAAATGATCCATCAGTACGAAAATGAGGAGCCAGCAGAGATGGAGGACGAGCTGCCGATCCCTAAATTCTACACCAGTGGGTACAAAGATATTTTTCGCATGACTGGCCTGAAGCTGGTGGAAGGACTGGAGTATGCCTATGGCAAGTTCGACATGGAAAATACACTGGTAGTGTGCCGATCCAACAAGTCTGCCAATGTTTACAATCAGCAGATCCGCGCAAGGATCTTGTACAGAGAGGAAGAGCTTACCGGCGGCGACCAGATCATGGTGGTACGGAACAACTATTTCTGGCTGCCGGATAATGAAGCAACCTCTTTTATCGCCAATGGCGATATGGCAAGGATCACCAGAGTACGCAACCAGGAGGACCGTTATGGCTTCCGCTTCTCGGAAGTGCAGCTGGAGTTTTTAGACTATCCCGATGCTGGCGCAATTACCTGTAAGGTAATGCTCGACACCTTAACCTCTGAAACGCCGAATCTGTCGTACGAAGACAGTAGAAAACTCTTCGAAGAGATTAGTCTGGATTATGCCCACATCACCAACAAAAAGGAGCGTCTATTGGCGATCAAGGAAGACCCATATTATAATGCCTTGCAGATCAAGTTCGCCTATGCCGTTACCTGCCACAAAGCACAGGGTGGTCAATGGGATGCGGTGTTTGTAGACCAGGGGTATTTAACCGAAGAGATGATAGACCTCGACTTTTTACGGTGGCTCTATACCGCAATTACCCGGGCCAAACGACAGCTGTTCTTGGTGAACTTCGCACAGACACTGTTCCTTTCGGCTGCCCCTGAGGAAGAGTACTAACAGGTGGTGTTTACAAAGGATCAACAATCAATGGCGCCAAGGTATAAACTGGTGCTTTGCTTTGACCGGTCTGCTGCCACAAATGCTGCATATATATGGATCGTTTTTCCAACGAATTCAGAATAAGTATCCATCAGCTGCGTGCCCATGCTTCTAAACGCACCATGTACTTCGTATAAGGCAGTGCGACTCTGCGGATGGTAAGCGAGTAGCATCAGTTGATCTTTATCGCTGCTTCCAGGGGTATATTCGGTAGACCAGTTTACCTGCAGTTTATTTTCCAGCATTGACACGTCAAGTGTTTCAGGTAGCGGCAGGTCGCCATAGCTTACTTTAACCAGATCTGGTACAACTTCGCCCTGAATCATTGCGTTTTTGAGGTTGTATGATTTCGCTGCATTGAAGCCTACGGTAGTTGCTGAATAGCCAGCGAATCCCGTCCGTAAAAAGACCAGCAAAGGCTGGAGCCATGCATGTGCAGTGGCGAACTTGCTTCTATTTTTGGCTTCAATTTCGGTGGTCTGGCTGCTACGTGGCTTGCCTTTACTCCTCATGTAAGGAATGCCTTTCCATACACATCCAACTACTGTTCCGACCTTCCCAACGAAGATGCCATTAATACCTTGTATATACTTTGCCATAAGAGAGGTTAATTGTTTCTTTAAATATAAGCTATTCTGGTTAATAATACTAATGTAAATGATAATTGTTCAACAGCTGAAAGATACTTTATACACGTGTTGCGTGGGCGAGGTGTGGGCGAAGTGTGAATAAGGTGTGGGAAGGGTGTGCTTGAATTATACACATCTTGCTTTAAGAATCGGGAACTTATAATGTTATTTCCCATCTTCACCGCATGAAAAAATACATTTTAATGCTCTCAATTCTTTTTGTTGTGTTCTCCTGCAAAAAGGATCCTTCAGAGCCAAAGCCAGATTTATCTCTGAAGTCCATTTCTTTATCCGACAGTAATTTAGAATTACTGCTAGGATCGTCGCACACCCTGAAAGCGACATTGAACCCCACCAACGCTGTTTCTGCCACTTTGATTTGGTCGTCTTCTAAGGAAGATATTATCAAGGTAGATAAAGCGGGTAAGCTAGAAGCAATTGGCGTTGGGGAATCCGTAGTCACAGTAAGGAATTCAGATGGTACCGTCAGTGCAAGTTGTAAGGTGGTAGTTAAACCTATTTCGGCTACTCAGATGTTATTGGACAAATCAGCGTTAACCTTAATCATCGGTTCAAAAGACAAGTTAAATGTTCGTTTTGTGCCAGAAAATACTACAAACCAGGAAGTCTTATGGACTAGCTCCAATCCACTTGTGGTGAAGGTGGATGCACAGGGAAATATTGAAGGCGTGGCTGTTGGGGAGGCAGTTGTCACTGCGAAAACAATAGCGGGCGACCCTAGTGCAGAATGTAAGATTGTTGTTAGCCTGCCAGCGATTACCGGCCTTGATATTGATAAGAAAGATGTCCAAGTTCTTGTAGGCGAAGATGTCCAGTACAAAGCAGTTACCACTCCGCCAAATGCCCAACCGGAAGAGCTGGTTTGGTCGAGCTCTGACAACAATATAGCGACCATTTCATCATCAGGTCTGGCTAAGACGCTTAAGCCAGGAAAAACAATTATTAAAGTAACCAGTAAATCAGGACATGTGACGGCAACAACAGCGTTGACAGTTCTTCCAGTTAAAGTTCAATCTATTTTGCTGGGCAATGAAGTGCTAAATCTTAACAAAGGTGTTAAGTTCAAACTTAACTATACTGTCCTGCCGGCTGAAGCTACCGATAAAACAGTGAAATTCGAGCTATCGAATAATAACGTTGCTACTGTAGATCAAACAGGAACGCTAACCACGATATCCGAAGGAGAAACTATGCTCACCGTATCGTCGAATGATGGTGCTGCCACAAGTAAGCTATTGATAAAAGTTACCGCTGTGAAAGTTAAAGAGGTTACTTTAAGTAAAACAGCCATCAGTTTACTCTTAGGCCAATCAGAATTGGTTACTGCGAATATTCTCCCTGGAAATGCAGAAAATAAAAACATAATATGGGAAAGTTCCAATGAAGCGATAGCTATTGTAGATAAACAAGGGAAAATCACTTCTATAGCAATCGGAAAAGCAACAATCACAGCCAATGCAGCCGATGGCGGCGCGAAGGCATATTGCGAAGTGGAGGTATCAACGATAGATAAGTTTGTCAAGATTGCGGCTAAGCCTAACTCACTGGTGAGCAGTAGTGCCAGCGGTAATTCTGCAAAACTTAGTGTCGGAATCTATAATCCTACTTCAGCTCCGATAAGGATAAAGTTTATCAAGCTGTTTGTAAATGATGTGCTGAGCAAAAATTACAGCGTGAATGATCCCGATTTGTCTTCAGGATCTTATCTCTACGACCTGGGTCCATTCTTTTTAGGTACTGGTGTATTGGATATGTCTACTTTGATGTTGGGATGGACTATTAGCTTTGAATATGAACTTGAGGGAGTGACGTACAAAAATACCGTGGCGGTAAAAAGAAACGTGATCGGCCAGGTCAATTACAATGATTTTTTCGATGATTCAAATCGATCAATGATGAATAAGTCTATGAAAAATACTATCAAGAAAGGTTCTTCTTTGAAGCTACAGTAAAATAAACCACTAAGTCCTCTGGATTGAACCAGCATTTATCAGTCCAGGGGATTAGGTCAGTCTTTAGAACTCTAATGATTTTCTATCATGAGTGTTTTTCCTTAACTTCAATCAATCCTAAGCTCATGGCAACCAAAAAGATCATTACCATATTCGGTGCAACCGGCGGGCAAGGCGGCGGACTAGCACAAGCTATCCTTAACGATCCAAATAGCGAATTTGTAGTGCGGGCAATTACAAGGAATGCGGATGCCGAGAAAGTTAAAGCGCTCGCTGCACAGGGGGCTGAGATCGTTATCGCAGACATTAATGATCCAGGCAGTCTAGCGAAAGCTTTTCAGGGCGCTTACGGAGCCTATTGTGTGACCTTTTACTGGGACCACTTTTCTCCGGAAAAGGAGCTTGATCAAGCCAAATCAATGGCAAATGCTGCTAAGGAACATGGGTTAGAACATGTCATCTGGTCCACTTTGGAGGATACACGAAAGTTTGTGCCTTTAACAGACAATCGTATGCCTACACTGATGGAAAACTATAAGGTGCCGCACTTCGATGCCAAGGGCGAAGCCAACAAGTTTTTTATTGAAGCAGCTGTACCAACTACTTTTCTACTCACTTGCTTTTATTGGGATAACTTCATCAGCCTGGGTATGGGACCTAAAAAAGGAAAAGATGGTACATTGGTTTTCTCCTTACCGATGGGTGAAAAACCGCTCAGCGGGATAGCCGTTGAAGACATTGGTAAATGTGCATACGGCATATTCAAGAAAGGAACGGAGCTTACCGGTAAAAAGATAGGCCTGGCAGGTGGGCACCTCAGTGGCGCTGAAATGGCGCAGGCATTTGGAAAAGCCCTGAAGCAGGATGTTACTTACCAAAGCATGCCCTTTGATGATTATCGGGCGCTTGACTTTCCTGGAGCGGATGATCTTGGTAATATGTTTCAATTCTATCACGACTTTGCCGATGAGTTTCAGCAAAGACGCGATATTGAATATGTCAGAACGCTAAATCCTGATCTACAGTCGTTTGAAGTCTGGCTTCAACGAAACGCAGCTAAGATACCAATGGAATAAATTGCCAGATCTAATTCAGCTTCCATTCCGGTCTTTCAAAATGACAGGTGTAGCCGTACGGATTTTTCTGTAAATATGCCTGATGTTCTACTTCGGCATCCCAGAAGTCGCCAGCAGGTACAACCTCGGTAACAATCTTACCGGGCCAAATGCCAGAAGCATCCATTTCCTGGATCAGTTGCTCCGCTACTTGTTTCTGTTCTTCGTTTAAAAAGAATATTGCGGAACGGTAAGAAGCACCAATATCATTCCCTTGCCTGTTTCTTGTAGTGGGATTGTGAATCTGGAAGAAATATTCCAGTAGTTTACGGTAGGATAACTGTTTAGGGTCAAAAGTTATCGCAATCGCTTCAGCGTGTGTACCGTGGTTTCGGTAAGTGGCATTCGGAACATCTCCACCAGTGTATCCAACTACTGTTGAAAGAACGCCAGGATATTGACGGATCAATTCTTCCACCCCCCAAAAACATCCGCCCGCTAAAATCGCTTTTTCAGTTTCCATATTCATTTTTCTATAACACAAAAATACAAGTTATCGAGCTAACAACATTTAAGATCCGATTGTTCGGACTGGTTTCTGGACCAGATGTCATCTAAATTGACAAAGCGTCCAGAATCCTTCCTGGTGCTTTGTAGTGTTTCATCGTTAGCGGTGCTGGGAATAAGCGGGGAACGCGAATTTTCCTTATCTTGTTTTAAGATCTGCAACGTACAATGCTGGTAAAATGATTTATACGGCTACCGATTTTTAAAACTTACAATTATGGAGCAAAACTACATCTTCAAAGAACAGCAAAGATTCAGACAATGGTGGCTCTGGTTAATCATCATTGGAATCGATAGCCTGTTGATTTATGGTTTCGTTCAACAGGTGATGCTTGGAAAACCCTTTGGTGACCAACCGATGAGTGACAGCGCCTTAACCCTTGCTGCTGTGCTGAGCGCAGCAGTCACCTTATTTTCTTTATCCATTCGCCTGGAAACACGAATAACCAGGGAGGGCGTTGCCGTACGGTTTTTTCCCTTACACTTTAAATACAAGCAGTATGCCTGGGAGACTTTCAGCAAATCCTATGTGCGTAAATATGCGCCCCTGTCCGAATATGGTGGTTGGGGCTTAAGGTTCGGTATGTCTGGTCAAGGAAGGGCATACAATGTGTCGGGGAACAAAGGACTTCAACTCGAATTTACAAATCAGAAGAAATTATTGATAGGAACCAGGAAGCCTGAAGAACTTTCATTGGTTTTGGATGAAATTGGACAATTGAAAACCTGATGATTATTTAACCATCAATCCAATAAAGCAGCTAAAAAGGCGTTGCAATTTCCCTGGTTCTTACCTATCTTTTGGGATTGCTAACCTAATAATCCTGAGCCCTATTTTGAAACCATACGCTAAGTCAATCAAAATCTTCGCAAGCGCCACACTTATAGTTACTTCGCTGTTTTCTAGCCAAAGCATTTCTGCACAGGTCATCATCCCGGTGGAAACGAAGAACACCGCTTTAGTACTGCAAAGTGATGTAAAGAACAATCTTGGTTTAATTTACTTTGGGCGAAAACTTAGCCAGCCTGCTGAATATAACGCAATCTCCGCCATGTACAAACAGACGGAAGACTATACAGGTGTAGCTAATGCCGCATATACCAGTTCTGGATCCCGGAACCTTTTCGAGCCTGCCATTACGGTTCGCCATGCCGACGGAAACAACTCTTTGGATCTAAGATATCTGCGGCATACTGTGGAGAAACTTGACAGCAACGTATCACTTATAACCGTCTTCTTAAAAGATCCGGTATACGCACTCGACGTAAACTTATTCTATAAGGTTTATTTTAATGAGGATGTTGTAGAGCAATGGAGTTCCATCAAGAATAACGAAAAGGGTAATGTTGTCCTGAAGAAGTTTGCTTCAGCGAACTTATACTTTAAAGGAGAGGGCTTCTGGCTAAATCAGTACCATGGCGACTGGGCGAAAGAAATGCGGCCGGAAGAGTCCAAACTTACCCATGGTATTAAAACCCTTGACACAAAGCTGGGTACCCGTGCAAATCTCTTTCAGCCCTCTGTATTTATGATATCGATGGATAAGCCGGCAACAGAGGATGAAGGAACGGTATTATATGGCGCATTAGAGTGGAGCGGTAATTTCCGCACCGATCTGGAACTCGATAACCAGGATAACCTCAGGATCATCTCCGGTATCAACAACTACGCTTCTGATTATACGCTCAAAGCAAAGGAGCGCTTTACCACACCTGCCTTTCTCTATACTTTATCGACCGCCGGTAAGGGGCTGGCCAGCAGAAATCTACACAATTGGGCAAGGAACTATAAATTGCTCGACGGAAAAGGGGACCGGTTAACCTTGCTTAACAATTGGGAAGCAACCTACTTTGACTTCAATGAAAATAAGCTTTTCGAGCTGATTAAAGATACCAAAAAGCTTGGGGTAGACTTATTTCTTTTAGACGACGGCTGGTTTGCAAATAAATATCCTCGTAATGGTGATGGGGCAGGTTTGGGAGACTGGCAGGAGAATAAACAAAAATTGCCGAATGGTATTACATCCCTGGTTAAGGAAGCGGATAAAAACGGCGTTAAGTTCGGTATTTGGATAGAGCCTGAAATGGTAAATCCAAAAAGTGAGTTGTATGAAAAACATCCGGACTGGATTGTAAAGCAGCCCAAAAGGGAGGAGTATTATTTCAGAAATCAGCTGGAGTTGGATTTGACCAATCCTGAGGTACAGGACTTCGTCTTTGATGTTGTCGATGGCCTGTTTACGAAGAACCCTAATTTATCTTACATCAAGTGGGACTGCAATGCTGTAGTTTATAACGCATACTCTGCAACGCTAAAGGATCAATCGCACTTCTACATTGAGTATGTGCGTGGCTTGTATAATGTGTTGAAGCGGATTCGGGCGAAATATCCTACGGTGCCGATGATGCTATGTTCTGGCGGCGGGGGTAGAGTAGATTATGCGGCACTGCAATATTTCACCGAATACTGGCCAAGCGACAACACGGATCCTATGGAGCGCATCTTTATTCAATGGGAGTATTCCTATTTTTATCCGGCTATCGCGAGTGCGAACCATGTTACTGACTGGGGAAAGCAGCCGATCAAATTTCGTACTGATGTAGCAATGATGGGTAAACTGGGTTTCGATATCGTTGTAAGTGAATTAGGCGATGCTGATCTTAAATTCTGTCAGGATGCGATTAAAACATACAACACCTTGAAACCTGTGATTTTCCATGGTGATCAATACCGGCTTTCTGACCCTAAGACTGCCGCCGTGGCATCAATCTCCTATATTGATGCAAATAAGTCCTCGGGTGTGATCTTTAATTATTTGGTGAATAACCGATATGGAGAAAACAGCAAGTTACCGATCCGCTTGAAAGGTCTTGATGCAACAAAAAACTATAGAATAACGGAGCTTAATCTTTATCCTGGTTCAAAGTCGTCCATTGATCCATCCAAGACATATACTGGGGATTTCCTGATGAAAATTGGCTTTAATCCGGATGTTCGTGCTTCCAGGACCAGTGTTATCTTGAAAGTTGACGCGATATAAGGGTTGTGTTTAGATTCTAGGTAATTATTTTTTAATATTCGCAGTCGAATACTGCTTTTATCTGTAAATAATTTGTTTTACTCGTTAAAAACTGATGTAATCTGCATTATAATGCCTTAAAAAGGCTGAAATTCGCATTGTTTGTTTTGGATTAATGATATATTAGCATTAATTGAAATTATCCCTAACCTAAAACAAGTACAAATGCAAAAACTAGTACAAAGTTTATTGTTTTTGTTCCTTTTTGTTGGCTCCGCCTATGCGCAGGAGCGAACAATTAACGGAACAGTCACCTCTAAAGATGATGGGCTCCCAATGCCCAGTGTGAGCATCAAATTAAAAGGCTCCAGTACCCTGAGCCAAACCGGCAGTAATGGTAGCTATTCCATCAAGGTTCCAAGTGCGGGAAATCCGGTTCTGGTATTCAGCTATGTCGGCTATGCTGCTCAGGAAGTTAGCGTGGGCAACCGAACAACCATTAACCTGACCTTAGTTCCAGATCAAAACCAGCTTAATGAAGTGCTGATCGTCGCCTACGGAACTGCAAACAAAAATACCTACACGGGTTCTTCAGCTCAGATTAACAACAAAGATTTTGAGAAGCGCCCGATCACCAACCTGATGAGTGCTGTTGCAGGTTCTGCACCAGGTATACAGGCGACTAGTTCTGATGGTGCGCCAGGCTCTACTCCAGGGATCCGTATTCGTGGTTTCGGATCGATCTCGGCTTCGAATGATGCATTATACGTGGTGGATGGAAGTGTCTTTGATGGCAATATCTCCAATATTGACCCTGCGGATATTGAATCTATTTCACTGCTAAAGGATGCTGCAACTGCCGCCTTATATGGTTCAAGAGCTGGAAATGGCGTGGTGTTAATCACCACTAAAAAGGGTAGAGCGGGCAGACAAACCCTGAACTTTAAGGCGACCACTGGCTGGGTAAGCCGTGGCTTACCTGAATACGAACGGGTAGACGCTTTCCAGTATTATCCCCTGATGTGGGAAACCCTCCGGAACAGTCTTGCTTATGGAGCGTCTGCAATTCCACTTGACGTCGCTGGAGGTATTGCTGCGGGTACCATCACCAACTACAACGGAAACAACTATACTGGTGTGAAGAGTTTGCTGCGGTACAATCCGTTCAATGTTGCCGACGATCAGATTGTATCGGCAGATGGTACGCTTAACCCAAATGCGACGCTTTTGTATGCGGATGATTTGGACTGGGCAGATCAGGCCGCACAGGGTGGAAAGAAGCGTCAGAACTATGCGATGTCTTACTCGGGCGGAAGTGAAAAAACGGACTACTTCGGATCACTTGGTTATACTAACGATGAAGGCTATCTGATCAATTCGAGTTTGAAGCGATTCAACGGTCGTTTAAACATCAATACGCAACCGGTTACCTGGTTTAGCACCGGCCTAAACATGAATGGTACTTATGCAAAATCACAATATGATAATGTGGATGATGGCGGAGGTACAAGCTTTATCAATCCATTCTATATCTCCAGAATGATTGCGCCAATTTATCCGGTGCATTTGCATGATGCGAATGGCAACTTAGTACTTGACGCAAAGGGTCAGCCACAGTATGACTTTGGTGATGGCCGTCCTTTTGCTTCCGGCAGACATACGATATATGAGAATTTAAATGATCGCCAGAATCAAGTTCGAGGAGCAATCGGCGCAAGAACTTTCGGAAGTGTGCATATTCTTCCAGGATTAAAAGCGACTGCCAGACTTAGCTTTGACTTCCAGGATACACAGGATCGTACCTACGATAACCCTAATGTGGGGGATGGTGCACCTTCAGGAAGAGCTTACCAGTACCTGTACCGCACCACCAGTTATACTTTCTCGCAACTGGCAGAGTACGACAAACGGTTCGGCAAACATAACCTGCAGGTACTTGCCGGTCACGAAAACTACAGTTACAAGTATAACTATCTTTCGGGTAGTCGCAGTGGCATTGTCGTAGACGGCATTACGGAGTTAGTAAACTTTGCGACGGTATTGGGTACTACATCCTACGAAGATAACGCCACCATAGAAAGTTATTTATCACGATTAACTTACGATTATGATGGAAAGTACTTGTTTAGCGGTAGTTTCAGAAGAGACGGTAACTCTAAATTTTCACCAAGTGTGCGTTGGGCAAACTTTTGGTCGCTAAGTGCCGGCTGGAACATCAACCGGGAAGCATTCTTCAAAGCGGACTGGGTAGATCAGCTGAAGCTACGTGCATCTTACGGTGTTTTAGGTAATGATGGCGGTTTGGGCTATTATCCTTATCAGGCCTTATATGACCTGGGCAGAAATAATCAGGCAGAAGCAGGAATCATTCAACGGTCGCTGGCTAATCCGGAATTAACCTGGGAGACTTCAAAAAACTTCGATGTCGGTGTAGACTTTAGTCTTTTCGGAGGGCGTCTGGGTGGTAGCATTGAATACTTTAAGCGGAAAACAGACGGATTGATTTTCGAAGTAGAGCAGCCACTTTCAATTGGTGGCACATACAACAATGGAAATTTCAGGGTCCCAACCAATATTGGAAGTTTATACAATTCTGGAGGGGAGTTGACTTTAACAGGTGACGTCGTAAAAGGATCTGCTTTTACTTATAACACCACGCTGAACCTGACATCATTCAAGAATAAGGTAACGAAGATGCCGGATAATGTGCCCCTGATCCAGGATGGAACGAAAGCCTACAGTGTAGATCATTCCATATATGACTTTTACCTTCGTGAGTACTATGGTGTTGACCCTGAAAATGGAAGCGCCTTATACAAAACCAACAACCTTAGCAGGAACGCAAAAGTAATTGGACAGGATACCGTAACTACAGTTTTGGGCGAGGCGAATTACAGGTACACGGGTGACAGTGCGATTCCAGACCTGTATGGTTCGATGATCCATAGATTTGGATATAAGAACTTCAGTTTGAACGTTCAGTTTACCTTCCAAACCGGCGGCAAAGTTTACGACGGTGCGTATGCAGCATTGATGCATGGAGGAACCTATGGCACTGCCTTGCATGTAGATGCTTTAAACCGTTGGAAGAGTCCAGGAGATATCACAGATGTGCCGCGTCTTGATAATGGCCAGGTTGCCAATTTCGCTGGTCAAAGCACCAGGTGGTTGATCGATGCAAGTTATTTTCAGTTGAACAATGTAACCTTGAACTACAACCTGCCAGCAAATTGGTTGGGCGCAATTAAGGCCCAAGCTGCAAGCATCTATGTGAGTGGGGACAATCTTGGTCTGCTTTCAAAGAGAAAAGGAATGTTCCCAGGTACCTCTTTCAATGGAACTGTGGGCAACAACTACAACTTCAGTCGCACAATTTCAGTGGGTGTAAACGTGAACTTTTAACGAAATAGAAATCTAAAGATGAAATATATATATCACAAAATTGTACTTGGTTTACTGGTGATCATCACGAGTGCAAGCTGCAAAAAAGACTACCTTCAAACCACGCCTACCGATCAGGTGGAAACTGGAACTGCTTTCAGTTCTACTGATAATGCCTGGGCTGCTTTGAATGGAATACATCGTACCATGTTCTCGCAGATATTTGGGGTACAATCACAAGGTGGACAAAGCGGAAATATGCTTTATATGGATATTCTGGGAGAAGATATGGTATTCAATACCTCATCCAGTAATTGGTTGCTGTCTGAATACCGCTGGATCAGTCACCGGGATGCACAAAGCAATATGTTGTACTATAATTACCAGTTTTATTATGTAGTTATTGGTAATGCAAATATGATCCTGGCGAATATTGCAAATGCGGAAGGTCCGGAGGCTGATAAAGCTGCAATTCGTGGCCAGGCTTTAGCTTACCGCGCATGGGCTTATTTCCAGATGGTTCAACTTTTCGGCGAACGCTATGTTCCCGGTGGTCAGAATGCTTCGCTTGCAGTACCGTTGGTGCTTGAACCGAAGGATACGCCAACGCCGAGGAATACCGTGGCGGAAGTATACACGCAGATCAATAAAGATATTGATGAAGCAATCACCGTACTTGCCGGCTACAAGGCGACTAATAAATCGCACCTGAATGTGAATACTGCGCAGGGTATCAAAGCACGTATTGCGCTTGTTCAAGGGGGCTGGGCAACCGCAGTGACATCTGCGAGAGCAGCCAGGGCTGGTTATACTTTAATGACCGAGGACCAGTATTTGGCCGGATTTAACAATTATGACAATCCGGAGTGGATATGGGCTTCACGGATTCAGTCAGATCAGACCAGCTATTTTTATTCGTTTTTCGCCTACATGTCAGCGAACTACAGTTCTACGGTAATTCGAACAAGTCCGAAGTCTATCTCTTCAGCATTGTACGACGCGATTCCGGCAACAGACATACGTAAGGCGCTTTGGGATCCTACAGGAAAAGATACCTCCTTTCCTATCCCGACCACAACGTCCAGCAGAGCACCGTACATGAGTCGTAAATTCAGGGTGGCAGATCCAAGCTTAAGTATTGGTGATGTGCCTTATATGCGTGCTGCAGAGATGTATCTGATCGAAGCGGAAGCACTGGCAAGAACTGGAGATAATGCAGGCGCGGCCCAGGCGCTTTATACGCTTGCGGTAAACAGGGATCCTGGCTATGTGCTATCAACCAATACTGGTGAAGCATTGATCAACGAAATCTTGCTGCAAAGGCGTGTAGAACTTTGGGGTGAAGGTTTCCGGTTCTACGATTTAAAACGCAGCAATTCCGCGCTGGACAGAACAGGCGCAAACCACAATGCAAGTTATGCCAATGGTGTGCTGGAGGTTCCGGCAAATGATTCCCGTTGGCAGTTCCTGATCCCACAGGACGAGATCAACTTTAGTAATGGTGTGGTGGTACAGAATCCACAGTAAGAAATATCCAGTAAAAAGAAAGGCATCCCGGAAATGGGATGCCTTTTCAGTTATATAGTTGTTGGTCGGTTATTTCGCCAGTGCGAACCTGATGTTAGAGATCGCTAATCCCTGCAGTTCTGGTTTATAGTTCTCCAGGTAAATGGTTACTTTTTTAAAAGGCGTCTCTGATTTCACGGCAATCAATCTTGCACCTGAAGGTGAGCTTACGGTCTGATTGACGCTGAACAACTCATTTTCTACACTTGATTCCTCCTCTTGATAACCTACAGAAACATTAAGGTTGATGCCAGTGGCATTTGGTGCGACTTCAAAGCCAAAGGTGGTTACTTTCTTACTGAAGTTCAACACAAGAAAGTTTGACACATAGCCGTCTTCTCCTTCAGAGAAGAGCACGTTAGGGTACTCAGACGCTGTGTACGGGCTATAGTTCCAGTGGGTCCACCAGCCTTTAGGGCCGTTGTTTAATTTCTTGAAACCTGTAGTGGAGGATACCGTGATCTTTTTGTCTTTAATGTCGTATGCAAATTCACCATCCTTTAGTTTAGAAAGGTCAAGCTTGGTTGTACCTTTTACATATTCCTCGCACACCGAGTCGATCACCTTTACCTTAACATCGTAATAGTTGGTTAGTCTGGAGGCTGGTAAATCTCTGCGCGGCAGGATGCTGGTAGACATCTCATTCCCCTCTAATGGGAATACCTTTTCGGAGATGATGCCGGTCTTTTTGTCAGATAGTTTTTCGAGATCTGCGACTTTTTTTTCGCAAGAAGAGAGGGTTGCTGCGAATAGGGCAGCAAGTAAGGTCGTTCGGTAAAATGCCTTCATAGGAACTGATTGAATTTTGAGATGTGGCGCTAAATTAAGGCATTAACGTAGAAGCGCTGAGGGAACTTTCAAAACGGGAAATTTCGTATAATTCTATACAGGACTTGAGAAATGAAATGAGTATTTACGTCGTCTTTGCCTTGATTTCCACAATGGAACGCGGCTTAGCGGTAATTTCCTGGATAGAATTTGTAATTTGGGCTTCAATTCAGATACGATGAAAAGAACAATATCCAGCGAAGAAGCAATTGCCCTTGAAGATAAATATGGCGCCCACAATTATCATCCACTGCCAGTAGTGCTAGACAGAGGACAGGGTGTTTATGTATGGGATCCGGAGGGTAAATGGTACTTTGATTTTCTTTCCGCTTATAGTGCGGTGAACCAGGGGCACTGCCACCCCAGGATTATTGCTGCCCTGACGGCACAAGCTAGTCAGCTGACGCTAACCTCACGTGCCTTCTACAGTTCCAAGCTTGGCGAGTGCGAGCAATACATCACAAGCTACTTTGGCTACGAAAAAGTTTTAATGATGAACTCGGGCGCTGAAGCTGTGGAAACTGCAATTAAGCTTGCCAGAAGATGGGGTTATGTTAAAAAGGGCATTCCGGACCAGAAAGCAACGATCATCGTTGCAGATGAAAACTTTCACGGCCGTACTACGGGTATCATTTCCTTTTCTTCCGACCCAAGTGCTACGACCAACTTCGGACCGTATATGTCGGGCTATGTTTCCGTGCCGCACAACAACCTGGAGGCTTTGGAGCAGCAGTTGCGCAATCCCGATGTTTGTGCATTTTTGGTTGAACCAATCCAGGGAGAGGCTGGTATAAAGCTGCCTGGCGATGGCTATTTGGCTGAAGCCCAAGCGCTGTGTAAACAACATGATGTGCTGTTCATCGCTGATGAAATTCAAACCGGGATCGCTCGTACAGGGAAACTTCTGGCCTGTGATTATGATGAAGTACGCCCGGATGTGTTGATTTTAGGGAAAGCTTTGTCGGGCGGTGTACTTCCGGTATCGGCTGTTCTGGCAGATGATGAGATCATGTTGACGATAAAACCAGGTGAACATGGTTCAACTTTCGGGGGTAATCCACTTGCCTGCGCGGTGGCCATGGCAGCGTTGGAAGTTGTAAAAGAAGAAGATCTGGCAGGGAATGCAGCTGCAATGGGTGGGTTATTCAGGGCAGGCTTGCAAAAGCTGCAGGAGCAGTTTCCGGATATTATTTCGGTTGTTCGTGGACGTGGCTTGTTAAATGCCGTGGAAATTATCGAACAGGCTGATGGGCGAAGTGCCTGGGATCTATGTGTGGCCTTGAAAGATATGGGGCTGCTTGCCAAACCTACGCATGGGCATATTATCCGCTTTGCACCGCCATTGATCATTACAGAAACACAGATGCGGGAAAGCCTGGAAATTATTGGGCGAACTTTGGAAGGTTTTAGGACGACTTAGCGCCACCACTATGAAAAATCTTTTCAAATCCATATTTATGATGATGCTGATGGCTTCTTTCAGCCAGTGTGTTCCGCCCGAAAATAGTTCAAATAATCGGCCTGAGGATTCACTTACACGAGCTACAGCTCCAAACGCAGTAGACACGATCAGTGAACCATCGTCGGATGTAGCGCCGGAAACACCAAATGAAGAACCTGAACCCATTCGGCCATCAGAGAGGGCTAAAAGCAATTCCGTAGCTGAGGTGAAGCCGGTGCCAAGCTTGGAAACCAAACCCTCAACATCGCCGAATACAGTACCAGCATCACGATCTCGTGTTTCCAAGAAAGAGCTCAAGAATGTACTGCCCTTTAAACTCGGAGCCGCTGTGAAGGCTTCTGGTATGTTAAGGGACAAGTCGCACAAAGCAGTTTTTTATAAATACTTCAACAGCATTACGCTTGAAAATGCAATGAAGATGGGTCAGTTGCAGCCTCGGAAAGGCCACTTTGATTTTAAAACTGCTGACGCTATTGTTAATGATGCACTTAAAAAAGGCGTGCGCGTACATGGCCATTGTCTGGTCTGGCGTAATGTTCCTGCTTGGGTAAAGAACTTTAAGGGTGATAAAGCCGACTGGGAGAATTTGCTAGAGACCCATATCAAAACTGTGGTTAAGCATTTTAAAGGTAGGGTAACATCCTGGGATGTTGTGAATGAATTTTTCAAAAAGGGCGGTGGTCTTGAGGCTGCCAATAGGAACATCTGGATTGAGAAGATTGGTGAAGATGTGATCAACAAAGCTTTCATTTGGGCGCATGAGGCTGATCCGGATGCATTACTTTTTTATAATGACTTCGATCTTCAGTATACCAACAAAAAGACACAATCCTGCTACGATTGGGCGAAAAGCTGTAAAGCTAAGGGTATTCCGCTTCATGGAATTGGCAATCAGATGCACACCGATGTTAACCTAAATTTAGGAGAGTTCGAGCGAAACACGAGACGGTTTGCCAATTTAGGTCTACTAATCCACCTGTCTGAACTTGACGTAAGGGCGGGCGCTGCAACACTTAACCCTGCACAAGAGCGAAAGAAGGCTAAAATCTATTCTGAGATTTTTCGGATATATAGTAAGGTAGTTAAGCCAAAGCAACGATATGGAATTACGACCTGGGGTGTAGGAAAAGCTGACTGGTATTTGAATGCCGATGCAGGTAAAGGCAAATCGGTTGACGATCCGCTATTACTGAGTGACAAAATGGAAGAAACGCCAGCATACATGAAACTTCTTAAGGATTTCGGTGACTGACATGTTCTTGCTTTGGGCAGGGATGGAGGCGGCTACAACGTGTTTCGTCATTGTCGTTCGGTAAACATTTTAGATGAATCATCATTGAAGTAGATAGGCCAAAACACTAACTAGCTATATTCTCATCGACTTACGAAGTCCAGTTAAAAAAAAAAGACACCCGTTTTGCGAGTGTCTTTTTTCCGTTTGAGTCTTGTGGAGCCGAAGGGGTTCGAACCCTTGTCCAGTTGTGTGATAAATTATGCCTTCTACATGCTTATTTTCCATTTTCTTGTCGGGATCAGACGGGCCGGAAACCTACCTTGCCTTTCTCCTTAGGTACTTTATCTCACGGCTGCCCCGTACCTGGCAGTCGCCAGCATTGTTATTTCGATGCTCCTGATTCTAACCTAACAATGCAGCAGTTAGAGGAACAAAAGCTAGCGTAATTCTAAATTAGGCAGCTAAGGCGTAGTTATTTTCGCCAATTATAGTTTGAACGTTCTCTTTTAAGTGCTCTCCGTACAACGCACTGCATGCTAACATACTTAGCTCCACCCTGTCAAATCCAAAACGGCCCCAGTATGTTTGTAAAGGATAAGGTTAACTATTCCTAGGCCTTTACAACTGCAAATATACCACAATTGTGCCAGAATTCTATACTGCCAATTATACGCTTATTGTAAAATGAATCTGGAATTTGCAACAGTCTGTCAGCATCGCCTTGCTAGTCGCTGCCATCGTCTATATAGGAGGGCAAGGAAGCAAGTTGCTTTTCTGGCGCTTAGAAGAATATTTTGAGCTTCTCCTGCCGGGCTGCAGCTTCTACAACCTCCTTGATTCTTCTTTGCCGGGTTTCCGGGCGCTTTGCAAGTACCAGCCATTGCAACATCTGTTTTCTCAGGGATTTACTTAAGCTTAGAAAGAAATCTTTTGCGCCAGCTTGCATTGCGAGGGCATTGTCGAGGTCTGCCGGGACGATGAGTTCTTCAACTTCATCTAAGATTGACCAGGAGCCATTCTGTTTAGCAAGTTCAATGCATTTAATACCAGCAGGGGTCATTAAGCCCGCGGCTGTTAACCGCGCTATCTTTTCTTTGTTTACTTTAGACCATCCACTTTGTGGCTTTCGCTTGCAGAAAAACTGCGTAAATTGATCTTTTCCAAGGGACTTACGGGTACTGTCAATCCATCCGAAGCAAAGTGCCTCATCAACAGCATCGCTGTAGCTTATACTTGGTGCCTTACTCTTTTTCTTGTAGTAGATGAGCCAGACGGCCTGCTTCGTTTCGTGATTTTCCTCGAGCCAGGTTCTCCATTCCTTGCGACTTGCGGGGCAAAATGTTTCTTTTTCCATCTTTAACAAAGCATCAGGTTGTTGTGAAATTCTCTGATTAAGTTCTAAAGGCTTGATTTCTTGCTCAGTACCTTTTAGCGCAGCTTTACGCATTTTCTACTCAGAGATCGAGGTTGTATTGCAAGATACAGCTTGTGTAACAAAACCTCGGGGTGTCGCTCTAATTAGTAAATATCTAAACGCTAAATTATGTTCGCACGCAAAGCCTCCATTGCAATAGTTACCATTTTATCATTGCCTTTGTGCCTTCTGGCGCAAAGTGTTTCTACTTCCGACAGTGTAGATCTGTTTATCAACCGTGTTATGCAGGAGAAAAAGATTCCCGCGTTGCAATTGGCAGTGGTCCGTGATGGAAAAGTAGTTAAGCATGCCACATACGGGATGGCTAATCTGGAGCATAATATCAAAGCAACAGAAAAGAGTATTTTCTCGATCAATTCTATTACTAAAGCTTTCACCGGCGTGGCAATTATGCAACTAGTAGAGGCTGGTAAATTGAATATCAAAGATCCCTTGTCGAAACACCTGGATAGCTTGCCGCAGGCCTGGCAACAGATTACCCTGCAGCAGGTACTGACACATACTTCGGGCTTACCCGACATGGATGGCTCTGATGGAATGATCATGGGTAAAGGAGACGAACGTTTAGCCATGGAAGAGATTACGAAACGTCCAATAGATTTTAAGCCCGGTGAAAAGTTCAGTTACAACCAGACCGGTTATGTACTATTAGGGCAGATCATTACCAAATTAAGTGGAATGCACTTTACAAAGTTCATTGAAAGCAGACAATTTGCTGTTGCAGACATGAAGTTGACCCGCTTTGGTGATTCCTACGACGTTATCCCAAATAGTGCGGGTTCTTATACGCTTACGAAACAGAAGGGCGAACAGTTTGTGCGTAACGACAAACCTGGTGTAGCTTATATCCAGTTTCCGGACTTCTACAGGACTGCCGCCGGGATATTGTCGACGGCAACGGATATGGCGAACTGGGTGATCGCACTGAAAACGGGTAAACTGTTGAAAGACAAAGCAAGCATGGAAACCATGTGGACACCTGCAGTATTGAACAACGGGAGAATTGGTGGCTTTAACAGGCTGACTAACGGTTATGCATTGGGTTGGCCGACGGTTTCGAGAGCAGAACATCCGGCAGTTGCGCCAGTTGGTGGTGGGCGTTCTTCAGTTTTTGTATATCGGAATGATGACCTTTCCATTATTGTGCTGTCTAACTTAATGGGCGGTAATCCTGACCAGTTTACGGATGAGATTGCGGGTTTTTACATCCCTGACTTGAAGGCTGAAAACGGTTTTGGCTTATCACCGGGATTGAAGAAGCTGAATGCCGCCTTGCGGAAAACCGGGTTTAAGCAGACAGGTAGTGCCATGGCTAGCTTGAAAAAGTTAGACCCGGCTTTTACATTGAGTGACGATGAACTTAATGGCTGGGCTTATCAGCTTCTGGCTCAGAAAAGATTTAAAGAGGCATTGTCAATTTTTCAGTTGAATGTTAGCCTGCATCCTAAAAGTGCCAACGCTTTTGATAGTTTAGGTGAGATGTATGAAGTGCTGGAACAGCCGAAAGAAGCACTTGCGAGTTATAAGAAATCACTTGCTTTGAATCGGGAAAACAAGAATGCAGCTGGACGCATAGCGGCATTAACATCGAAATAATTCCGGTGTTAACGCCCGGTGCTTTTACCTTGCGGAGGCTGAGGCTTAATTCTTTGCGATCTTGGTGAATAGTGTTGGTCTTAAATCAAGTGAATCCAGGAGTAACTCATTAAAAGCATTAACTCCATTTTGATTTAGGTGACTATCGTCCGCGAAGTGCAAACTGTCATTGAGCTTCATACATTCATTAAAGTTGTAGTATTTTCCGTAATTATTCATTTTTTTATCGAATCCTTCTAGATTGGTGAAAGAATCATATGTTGTCTTTGGGTATGGAGCTTGTACCAGTATGTAGTTAATATTTCGCTTTTTCAGTTCATTTATGTTGTTCTCAAATGCTTTAAATTGCTCAGGATCGAAGGGAATAGCTTTCTTCTTTCTTGGACCACCGGTGAAAAATTTCTCTTCTCCTTGAACATATCCACCGGAAACATATTTCTCAGAACCGGATTCTTTCAATTTACGCATTCTAATCCCTAGTAGTTGCTCGCACGCAGAAAGCAACAAGGTGTTATATACTTTTATAGACTTATGTTCAAATGCCATTTTGATAATATCCTCATTAACTTCCTCATTCGAAATAATGTCTATGGAAGATTCAACTCCGTCAATTGTAAAAGTAATTGGATATACCTCGTAAATCACAAATTTAGGCTTAAGTGAGTCAAGATACTGGCTTAAAAGATATTCGGTTTGTAGCGGCGTCTGGGCACTTGAACCAAGATTGAAGCTTTTAATTCCAGCATTCTGGAATATCCTCGTGTCAAAACCTCGGTAGGCGTGTGAGGAACCTAAAAAAAGTACGTCAACATGCTTTGTGTTTTTAACTTCTTTCAAGCGGGTTGAGGTGTGCCCCGAAAGTAGCGCAAGGTTTTTCTGATATGACGTGGGTAGCAGAAAAGCCCAGAAGACTAGTAGAACCGCATAGGAAAGGGTTGCAAATGGTATAAAAAGTAATAATGTTTTTCCGAATTTTCGCATGCTCAATATATTGTAATATAAAATTAAGAAAGAGGTTAGAATTGAAAGTAAATAAACGGTGACTCTTCCGTTTGCATATGCATCCCAATGAGGAAGATAATCATTGAAAATACTGCCCACCTAACGGGCCTAGCAGCGCGTTCACCAACATGTTCGATCGCATAATTATTGGTACGACCTTGCCATTCGATGAGCATGAAGATAACTATTAAAGCAAGTGTGATTACGGGACCACGACTTTGGAAAGCCGGAATCGAAAATAGTGATTTGGAAAACATACCAGCTATGTAAGAAAAGGCATGCCCAATGCTTTCAGCTCTGAAAAATATCCACGCAAATACCGTCAAGCAAAAAGTTGTAAGCATTTGAAACAGTTCTCTTATATCTGGTAAGATGCGCCCTTGTGCAACGGTATCCAGGTTCCTACGGTTAGTTGCGAAAAGAATAGATGGCATAATAAATAACGCATTTAGAAATCCCCAAGCGATGAAGGTCCAGTTTGCTCCATGCCAGAATCCGCTAACCAGAAAGATAATAAAGGTGTTTCTCACACGCTTCCAATTTCCACCTTTGCTGCCCCCCAGGGGGATGTACAAGTAATCTCGAAACCAGGTGGATAAGGATATGTGCCAACGCCGCCAGAATTCTGCGATGTCTCTTGAAAAATATGGAAAGTTGAAATTCTTTAAAAGCTCTATACCAAATAGGCGGGCTGTACCTAGTGCGATGTCTGAGTACCCGGAGAAGTCCCCATAGATTTGAAAAGTGAAAAATATCGCGCCTAAAGCGAGCATAATACCAGGCTGCTCAGACGAACTACCAAAGATTTCGTTTGCATACTGCGCGCAATTATCAGCGATGACCATCTTTTTGAATAATCCCCAAAGGATTTGTTTCAAGCCATCTGCTGCACGCGCGTATTCAAACACACGCTTTCTTTGTATCTGTGGGAGCAAATGGGTGGCGCGCTCGATAGGTCCGGCGACAAGCAGCGGAAAAAAGCTGACAAATACGGAATAGTCAACGAAGTTCTTTTCAGGCTTAATCCGGTCTTTGTAGATGTCAATTACGTAGGATAGACCGTGGAAAGTGTAAAAGGATATACCAACAGGCAAGATCACGGCAAGTGTCCACGGGTTAACCTGAAAGCCAATCCCGCTTAATGCATCCGCCATCGATTCTGCAAAGAAGTTGTAATATTTAAAAATACCGAGAAAGCCAAGATTCACCGAAATGCTAAGCCAAAACCAGAACTTCTTCATGCGGAGCGTACTAGACTCATACATTTTTATCCCAGTGTAGTAATCCAGGATTGTTGAAAACATAAGCAAGAAAAGGAATCTCCAATCCCAACAGGCATAAAAGAAATAGCTGGAAAGCAATAGCAGGCAGTTCTGCAGTTTTAAGTTTTTATGCAACACAAACCAGTAGAGAATAAAAACTATTGGTAAGAAAATAGCAAAGTTGAAGGAGTTAAAAAGCATTTTCCTGATTTTAAGTATAACTACGTATTTTACGGTGGCAATATACAGCGAAGTCAGGATTTACACGATTTACAAACTGCACAATTAATTACACAATTGGTGTACTAATGAGAATGTACTTCCTTCATTTAAAACTAATATCATCAGGCCTAATTTCTTTAACAAAACAAAGCCCCTGAGCTATCAGGGGCTTTGTTTTGTTAAAGAAATTCTAAGAAGCCAATGCGAACAGAATTTAACTTCTTTTAGTTCTTGAGAAAATGTGTGATTAAATTGTACGTCCCGGATATTGCTTTAATGCAACTTCAAGGCAGTTCATGGCAGACTCCAGGTCTGCTGTGTTTAAAACATACGCCATACGAACTTCGTTCTTTCCAGATCCAGCGGTGGAGTAGAAGCCCGTAGCAGGTGCCATCATTACGGTTTCACCATTATGATCAAAGCTTTCCAGCATCCATTGGCAGAATGCATCTGCGTCATCGATCGGTAAACTTGCCACAACATAGAAAGCACCACCTGGATTAGGGCAGAAAACACCTTCAATGGCGTTCAATCTGCTCACCAAAGTGTCTCTTCTTAAAGTATATTCTTTATTTACCTCTTCAAAATAACTATCCGGGGTATCTACTGCAGCGGTTCCGGCAATCTGTTCCACCATGCCCGGGCTTAGTCTCGCCTGTGCAAACTTTAATGCAGATTTAATAACCTCTTTGTTTTTAGTGATCAGACAGCCAAGTCGGGCACCACATGCGCTGTAACGTTTTGAGACGGTATCCATGATCACAACATTTTCTTCTAAACCTTCCAGGTGCATTGGAGAGATGAATGTACGCCCGTCATAGCAAAACTCGCGGTAAGCTTCATCGGAGAACAAAAACAAGTCGTACTTAAGGCATAGCGCTTTTAACGCATCCAGTTCTTCTTGTGAATATAAATACCCTGTTGGGTTATTTGGATTACAGATGATGATTGCCTTCGTTTTGTCTGTAATTAATTTCTCGAATTCAGAGATCGCCGGCAAGGCAAATCCGTTCTCAATATAAGAAAGAATAGGTTTCACAACTACGTTGCTCATACAAGCAAAACCATTGTAGTTAGCATAAAAAGGCTCGGGGATAATGATCTCGTCGCCTTCATTTACGCAGGTCTGCATCGCAATTGTGATTGCTTCCGAACCACCTACTGTGACTAAAATGTCTTCAGGCGTAATGTTGTAACCGAGTTTGTTGTAGTATTCTGCAAGCTTGCTGCGGTAGGTAAGGGTACCTTCAGAAGAGGTATAAGCCCAAACGTCGAAATCGATGTTTTTAATGGCATCGAGCATTCCGGTTGGCGTAGCTATGTCTGGCTGACCTATGTTTAGGTGGTATACTTTTTTACCCGCTCTTTTTGCCTGATCTGCAAATGGCGTTAGTTTTCTGATCGGTGAGGCGGGCATTTGAATTCCCTTTACTGATATATTAGGCATGGTGCAAAATTAAAAAACCCCGCTTAAAAACGGGGTCTTTGTGTAATTATCTTTCAATAGTTGGATTCGTAATTCTTTAAGCCCTGCGCCCCTCATACCGCCTTATTTGCCAGAACCCGGCTAAGGGTGGGAAAGCGCCATCATTACTTGGCAACAGTCTCGCCTTTGATATACAAGACTTTTGTGGAGGTTTTAGCATTCGAGTTAACAGTAACTATTTTACTAAACGGCAAAGGCGCCCCCGCCGGATTGAAGGTTACTTTTACAAAGCCTTTTTCTCCTTTTTTCACCGGAGTTTTAGTGTATTCAGACACCGTACATCCACAGCTTGATTCTACTTTAGTGATCTGAAGCGGTACATCACCAGTGTTGGTATAAACAAAATCAACAGAAACCGGCGTGCCTAGTGTAACTTTTCCAAAGTTGTGTGATTCTTTCTCAAACTTAAATTCAGCAGGTGCTGATTGTGCATTTGCAAGGAAAGTAGCGCCGGTTAGTAAGGTGAATAGTATTAAAATCTTTTTCATATCTCCGTGTGTTTAATTCAAAAATAAGTTATTCTAATTGATTTTAAAAGGGGCGTACAGATATATTACAAAGCACGGTTAATCCGAACTTTATAAAAATTGTATCTTTGCCGGGTAATTCTATTGCTTATGACGCCAAATATGAACCTTACGACTAACCCAATCGACACTGCTGAATTAAGTTTCACTGACTTCAAGTCGATCGTAATTCAGGACTACAAAATCGCTGTCGAGAGCAGGCAAGCCAGTTTGCTCGGCCGTAAGGAAGTATTATCCGGAAAAGCCAAGTTCGGTATCTTTGGAGACGGAAAAGAAGTTCCACAGATTGCGATGGCCAAGGCCTTCAAAAAGGGCGACTGGCGCTCAGGATATTATCGGGACCAGACTTTCGCCTTCGCCACAGGCATCGCTACCATCAAAAGTTTTTTCGCACAGCTCTACGCTAATCCTGATCTGGAAGCAGATCCCGCTTCTGCCGGGCGCCAGATGAACTGTCACTTTGCCACCCGTTCTTTAAATGAGGACGGTAGCTGGAAAGATCTTACTCAGATGAAGAACAGCTCTGCTGATATTGCACCTACCGGCGCACAAATGGCGAGGTTGGTGGGCTTGGCTTACGCTTCAAAGCTTTACAGACAAAATCCTGAGCTTGCATATCTGAAGAATTTCTCGGTAGAAGGAAATGAAGTAGCATTTGGTACAATCGGAAACGCCTCTACCTCAGAAGGTGTTTTCTTTGAAGCGATAAACGCTGCCGGCGTACTACAAGTACCAATGGCCGTTTCCGTATGGGACGATGGTTATGGTATCTCGGTGCCTGCTAAATATCAGACCACTAAAGAAGATATATCTGAGATCTTAAAAGGCTTTCAGCGGAATGGTAGCCAGAATGGCTATGAGATCTATAAAGTGAGAGGATGGGATTACCCTGGATTATGTGAGACCTACCAGAAAGCGATAGATGTTTGCCGGGAACAACACGTCCCTGTACTTATTCACGTTACTGAGGTTACGCAACCACAGGGCCACTCGACCTCGGGATCTCACGAACGCTACAAAGATAAAGCCCGGTTAGAATGGGAAAAAGAATTCGATTGTATTCTTCAGATGCGTAAATGGATGATTGAATCGGCCATTGCCACAGAAGAGGAAATCACAAACATTGAAAATGAAGCGAAAGCCTTTGTGCGTAATGCGCAGAAAGAGGCTTGGAATGAGTTTTTGAACGTCATCAAGGAAGACAAAAAGACTGTGACGAGCCTAATCAATGCCTTGGATGAACGTGATCCTGCTATCCTGCGGATTACTTCAAAGTTGTCCAGCACCCCAGATGCGCTACGTAAGGACCTTCTTACTGCTGCAAGAAAAGCCTTGAGGATAACGATTAATAATCCTTCGCCAGCGAGACAAGCTTTACTGGAATGGGTGAATGCCAGCTTAGCAGACAATGCTGAAAAATATAATACCAAGCTATTTACGGAGGGTAGGGATACCCCATCGGCGGTTGTCTCCAACCCCGTGGAATATTCTGATGATGCTAAGATGGTGGATGGTCGTGAGCTCTTGAACGCCTGTTTTGATGCCAACTTTGGGCGGGATCAGCGTTTAGTGGCCTTTGGTGAAGACTTAGGAAATATCGGAGATGTGAATCAGGGCTTCGCAGGTTTACAAGCCAAATATGGTGAACTGCGAATCAGTGATACCGGGATTCGTGAAATGACCATTATCGGCCAGGGGATAGGATTAGCCATGCGTGGCTTGCGGCCAATTGCGGAAATCCAGTACCTGGATTATCTGCTTTTCGCGCTGAACATCTTAAGTGATGACCTTGCTACACTTTCCTATAGAACGAAAGCCGGCCAGAAAGCCCCGGTTATTGTCCGTACACGCGGTCACAGGCTAGAAGGTGTTTGGCACTCTGGTTCTCCGATGGGTATGATCCTTGGGTCCCTAAGGGGTTTGCATATATGCGTTCCGCGTAACATGACGCAAGCTGCGGGTATGTACAACACCCTGTTCCGTGCTGATGAACCTGCATTGGTGATCGAGTGTTTGAACGGCTATCGTTTGAAAGAGAAGATGCCAGATAACGTTGGAGCGTATACCGTTCCGCTTGGAAAAGCAGAGGTGCTTAGGTCCGGTACTGATGTTACGCTGGTTTGCTATGGTTCTACATTGAGAATTGTTGAAGAAGCAGTGGAAGAACTGGCAGCGATGAATATTTCTGTGGAAGTTATTGATCCACAAACACTATTGCCATTCGATATCGACGCACTTTGTGCGAAGTCTCTGCAAAAAACAAATAAGCTTTTAGTCGTTGATGAGGATGTTCCAGGCGGTGCAAGTGCATACATCCTGCAGCAGATCATGGAAGTTCAAAAAGGATACTATTACCTGGATTCACAGCCACGAACCCTGACCGCCAAGGCACATCGCCCGCCATATGGTTCAGATGGTGATTACTTCACCAAGCCATCCGTAGATGATGTTGTTGAAACCGTGTACCAGATGATGCACGAGTATAATGCAAATAAATATCCCTCAATATATTAGCCTATAACGTTCGATGGGGCTTTTGAAATTAGGAAGGTAATTACACTTACCTGCTAATAACACAAAGCAGCGTCTGATAAAACGAACAATTAGAAACAAAAACAGCCGGTGGATCAATCCAACCGGCTGTTTTTGTTTCTTAATAGCTGATCTGCGAGAACTAATGCTGCCATCGCCTCAACGATTACGACCGCCCTTGGCACCACACAAGGATCATGGCGGCCTTTTCCTTTTATTTCTGAAGCCTCACCAGCAGCATTGATCGTTTGCTGGTTGTGCATGATGGTTGCTACAGGCTTAAATGCCACGCGGAAATTAATTTCCATGCCATTTGAAATACCGCCTTGTATACCACCAGAGAAGTTGGTCAGCGTTTTAGGTTGGTTTCCATCAGGGACGAAGATGTCATTATGCTCCGAGCCGCGCATTTCACTGCCACTAAAACCAGATCCGTACTCAAAGCCATGCACGGCATTAATGCTCAGCATCGCCTTTCCAAGCTCCGCATGAAGTTTGTCAAACACCGGTTCACCGAGCCCGGCAGGGCAGTTCCTGATGATACAACTCACCTTGCCACCAATGGTATCACCCTCTTTCCTCACCTCATCAATGCAGGCAATCATCTGATGTGCCGTTGCAGGATCTGCGCAGCGCACGATGTTCTCTTCACGCTGCTGGTACAACTCCTGAATGCTAAGGTCAGCCAGGTTCGGCGCTTCTATCGTGCCCACAGCAGACACATGAGCAAAGACTTCAATGCCATGTTCCTTGAGCAGCAACTTTGCGATTGCACCAGCTGCTACGCGCGCTGCGGTCTCCCTGGCTGAAGACCTTCCGCCACCGCGGTAATCCCGTATACCATATTTAGCGTCATAGGTGTAGTCGGCATGTGAAGGGCGGTAGACGTCCTTGTTGTGCGAATAATCTTTGGAGCGTTGGTCCTCGTTTGGAATGAGCAGCGCGATGGGTGTTCCCGTACTCCTGCCTTCGAAGATGCCGGACAGTACTTGTACCGTGTCGCTTTCCTTCCGCTGTGTGGTAATCTTCGACTGCCCAGGACGCCTTAGGTCCAGCTCAGCCTGTATATATTCCAGATCTATTGGCAGGTTGGCAGGGCATCCATCAATGATAACACCAATGCCCACACCATGTGATTCTCCAAAAGTTGATATTCTAAAAAGCTGCCCGTAGGAGTTGCCTGCCATATTAATAATCCTTATTGCTGTAAATAAACAATGTTTGTTTGTATTCTTTTACGAGTATATTTTACTTCACCAAGAAGCCCGCTTTCTCCAGGTCCTTCCAGAAATCAGGATACGATTTCTCCACCACATCCATGTCCTCGATTTCAAGCGCCTTCACAAAGATGCTTAATGGCGCAAAAGCCATCGCCATCCGGTGATCGTCGTAGGTCCTGATGCTTACCCGCTCAGGGAAATGCAAATTTTGACAATTAAGCGTATAGATGAAGTTGTCTTCAACAAGCTCAACACCAATTTTTGCCAGCTCATTCTGTAAAGCTTTCACCCGGTTTGTCTCCTTAATCTTCAAGGTCTCCAATCCAGTGAAGCGCAGATTGAGCCCCTTCGCAGCGGCACACACAATGATCGTTTGTGCAAGGTCGGGACAATCTTTCAAATCAATGACGTCGGTAACGTTGCCGCCATTTAATCCAGGCACTGAATTGCCGGGCATTGAACCCTCAACCAAACCTGTCTCATCCTCCAACATCGCAACCTGGTTTGCACCGGCACTTGACTGTAGCAACACGCCATTTTCTGTCCTGCTGGTTTCAACGCCCAATGGGCGCATCAACTGCTGAATACGGCTATCGCCCTGCAAGCTGTGCTCTTTAAGGTTGGGAAGGGAAATCTTCGCCCCTGGAACCAGTGCAGTGATGCTGTACCAGTAAGAAGCAGCACTCCAGTCAGGCTCTACAATTAAACGACCAGGTGTGAAATCCTGATGTTCAATTTTGATGACGTTCTGAGTCCAGGTATGTTTAATGCCAGCTTCTTCCAGCATTTTTAAAGTCATACGCACATAAGGCTCGGAGGTTAGATCATCTACGATCTGCAAGCTCAAGCCTTTCTCCAGCGAGGCACCAATCATCAGCAAGGCCGAAAGGTACTGGCTACTCACATCACCTTTAATCTGTACAGCATCTGTCACCTGCTTAAACCCACCAGTAATCTGCAACGGTGGATAGCCATTTTCTTCCAGGTAGGAGATGGAAGCACCCAAAGTCCATAAAGCTTCTACCAGAAGCTTTATCGGACGTTCCTTCATGCGCTTGGATCCAGTAAGTTCGAAAGAACCTCCCACCGTAGTCAGGTAAGCGGTTAAGAAGCGCATCGCTGTGCCCGCATGCCCCACGTCAATGGGCGAAGCTCCAGCAGGATCTTTAGCAAGCTGCTCCAGGATACGGTTCAATGTCACCGTATCTGCGGCGTCTGATAGATTGTCCACGGCAATGACACCTTTGCTCAATGCAGCAATAATCAGTGCACGATTACTTTCACTCTTAGAACCTGTTAACCGTATGGTTGCATCAATTGTAGCCCCTTTCGGGAAACTAACCAAAGCCTCGTGTTTATTCATTTTTGTAGCTGGCAAGGGTTAGGCTTGAACAGGTGGTGCAACTTCTACAATGGTTTCTGCAGTTTTATCTTTATTCATAATCAGCGTCTGCTTTCTGATCGACTCGCTGTGGATCAATTCCAGGAACTTCTCTGTGAAGTTTGGATCAAGTTTCAAAGCTGAAGCGAAGGCACCACGTCTTTTCATGATCTCATCCCAACGGTGTACCTGCAAGATCGTTACGTTATTATCACGTTTAAATTCTCCGATCTTTTCCACGATAGCCATACGCTCTCCAAGTTTCTGAATAACCAGGTCATCGATCTTGTCGATCTGTCTTCTAAGGTCAGCCAACTTATCTGCAAATGCTTCATTCTGCGATTCCGGCTGACGAATAGAGAAGCGCTCCACAAGCTCTGCCAGTGCTGCAGGGGTAACCTGTTGTTTAGCATCAGTCCAGGCAACAGAAGGATCAATATGTGATTCGATCATCAAGCCTTGCATGTCAAGGTCTAGTGCTTTCTGAGCGATGTATGGGATCAGCTCACGGTTACCGCAGATGTGACTAGGGTCGTTAATGATCGGTAATTCCGGGCAGTGCGTTTTTAGTTGAATGGCAAGCTCCCACATTGGTTCATTACGGAAAGAGCTTTTTTCGAAAGATGAAAATCCGCGGTGAATTGCACCAATTTTGGTGATGCCTGCATTGTTAATACGCTCCAATGCACCAATCCATAAGGAAAGATCCGGATTCACAGGGTTTTTAACCAGTACAGGTACATCATGACCTCTAAGTGCATCTGCAATTTCCTGTACAGAGAATGGGTTCGCAGTGGTTCTTGCACCAACCCACAGAATGTCCACGCCTGCAGCTAATGCCTCTTCAACATGTTTCGCTGTTGCAACTTCAACGGCAGTTGGCAAGCCAGTTTCCTCTTTCGCTCTATTTAGCCACTCCAGGCCGATACTGCCGATACCTTCGAACTCTCCCGGACGGGTACGTGGCTTCCAGATTCCTGCTCTCAATACCGAAACTTTACCGGTACTCTTTAATAAATGCGCTGTAGAAAGCAGTTGCTCTTCCGTTTCTGCACTGCAGGGACCGGAGATGATCAAAGGTTCGTTGGTAACAGATATCCAGCTACTTAATGGTTGGATGTTTAAATTCAATTTCATGTTGTTTATGTTTTTGGGGGTTATTAATATGGTTAGTTGTGCAGCTCGATCGTTCAATGGAGCCTTCCGCGATTTGCTCGTTTATACCTGGTCGTTTTTTACGTACTCGCCCATGATATTAAAGTTTACGGTGTGCTTAAGTACCTTCCGGAGTGCCCGGTCATACTTCTCGAGGTCGTCCCACTCAATATCTACGTAAAAGTTGTATTCATTCCTTCTGCCTAGAACAGGCATTGACTGGATCTTAGATAAGTTGATTCGTTCCTCGGCAAAGATGTTCAGCACCTTAGCGAGTGTGCCAACAGCGTTTCCAACCTGGAAACATATGGAGGCTTTGTTAAAAGATCTACTTTCTTCGGAGGCTTCACGCGTTAAAATCAGGAATCTGGTAAAGTTCTTACGGTTAGATTCTATCCTGCGCTCAATGATGTTCAAGCCATAAAGCTCAGCAGCTAAGGTGTTTGCGATGGCTACCGTGTCGGTTAACTGCTCATCACGAATTTTCTTCGCACATGCTGCCGTATCGCTGCTTTCAATCACCTGCAAATGCGGAAACTGATCGAAGAAGTCTATACATTGACGGATCGCAATAGGATGGGAGGTCACATACTTGATGTCTTCAAATTTAACCCCAGGCAGTGCCATTAGATGTAGTTGAATTGGCAGATAAACCTCACCAGCAATAGAAAAATTGTACTCCCGAAGCAAGGTGTAGTTTGGCAACAGACTTCCTGCAATGGAGTTTTCAATGGCCATGACCACGTAATCTGCTTCATCATGCTGCATGCTTTCGCAGGTTTGCTTGAAAGAATCGCATTCAACAGTTTCGATATCCTTACCGAAAAACTTAAATGCTGCTGCTTCATGAAATGAGGCTTTTGTACCTTGGATGGCAACTCTTGGTGCTTTCATTATTTGATGATTTGTCTTATTTGCGTTTTCATTTTCAACTGGCTAAAAACAAAAAAAGTCCCGGCGTATGGCCGGGACTTCTATATACAGTATATCTTATCAGATTGCATATTAGTCCCGGCTCTTACTAAAGTAGTAAAAGTAACCAAACCAATATGTGCTGTTAATTATCATTTCTTGTTCTTATATATCCAAATGTAGTAACAAAATTTAATTTGTCAAGGGTTAAATTAAAAAAATAATTAATCGTAAACGCTTTTATACTTAGCGTTTCTCCAAATTTATGAACTCAGGAAATGGTCTATATTTCGCTTCAGTATAATTTGCTGATCAAATGTTCCAGCATATCCCTGGTAAGCCCAATAAGGTTTTTTAATTTACCTGTTCTATACTCAAATTAGAACTCAACCGGTATAGACCTGATTAAAGTACTTCAAACTTTCCAGCAGATCTTCATCAGTAACTTTACAGTTGTACTCGCATTTTCCGATTTCAGCCAACAAGGAGAATAACACAAAACCATGTTCATTTTTTTTGTCAGTTTTAACCAATGCTAAGATCTCATTAAAGCTTGCTTCAGTAATGTGGTATGCGGGATAAACAGCTTTGATATAAGTTGTAATCTCTTGCAACGATTGCTCAGCCAATCGGCAGTATTTTACAGAAAGATAAGCTTCGCAGATCATACCAATTGCTATAGCTTCACCGTGGGTAAGCGGTCGTTCATCGTTGCTTAAAGCATAACTTTCCACGGCATGGCCAATGGTATGTCCGAAGTTCAGGATCTTACGTAAACCTTTCTCCAATGGGTCTTCTGTTACGACCTCATGCTTAATTTCTACAGAACGATAGATCTGCTCCGCAGTTACGGAACGATAATCCACTAACTTCAAAGACTCAAAATATGCTTTATCCATGATCAAACCATGTTTGATCATTTCCGCAAATCCAGATAACAGCTCTCTTTCTGGTAAGGTCTGCAGAAAAGCAGACTCAATAAACACGGCCTGTGGCAAACTGAACGTGCCCACCATGTTTTTCACGTTATCCACGTCGATGCCCGTTTTCCCGCCAACAGAGGCATCAACCATAGACAACAGCGTTGTCGGAATATTGATGAAATCAATGCCACGTTTATAGGTAGAAGCTACAAATCCACCAAGATCTGTAATAACGCCACCCCCAAGATTGATCATCAGGGATTTCCGATCGGCTTCAAAGTCCAGCAACGTTTTCCAGATGCCGATACAGAAATCAATGTTCTTGTTTTCCTCGCCCGGATCCGTCTCGATCAGATCAAACCCAGTATAATCGCCAAGCATGGCCTGAAAAACGGGTAAACAAACTTCAGAAGTGTTGCCATCTGCAAACACGAAAACCTTGCTGTACTTTTGATCTGCTAAAAATGACTGAAGTGGTTCCAGTGCCGTGTCAAAGTAGATGCTGTGCCCATTGCTTAGAATTTCTGTCATTAGATCACCTTTATTTGTTGGCCCATAAAATCAACTACATCGCCAACCCTGATCTTCAGGCGCTTACGATGGTCCACCTGTCCATTATACTTGATCAAACCGTCTTCAACAACAGTTTGGGCCTCGCCGCCACTTTGAACCAGTCCGGTTGCTTTCAGCAATTGTATGAGCGGAATAAATTCGCCTTCTAATTTAAATTCTATCATGGTTTAGCAAATTTACAATTTATTACAAAGGGATTTACCTTTCGCAGCATCTGAATTCATATTTTTGCCTCCGTTTTCCAAAACCTAAGGCAAGGCAACGAACCATAAAGCAGGCTTTTGTTCATTGGAAGCAACTTAAATCTTATACACAAACGAGCTAAACACAAATAGATGGAAATTTCCCCGAAAAGAACACTGAATTTTGATGATACGGAGATTGCTTTCCGAAGTAAAAGCAATGCGGAGCTGAATGCAGCCTATTTGTTGTTTAAAGTGATCAGCAGCAATTTCCTGACTAAAGTTGGTCCCCCGATCACCAATTTCTTTTTAAACGTAGGCCTACCCATCCAGCCTGCCATCAAGGCAACGATATTCAAGCAATTCTGCGGTGGAGAAACCATTGCGGAATGCGAAACCACGATTGCGCAGCTTGCAAACGCAAATGTTGGAACCATCCTCGACTACTCGGTAGAGGGCGAAGAAAAGGAAGAAGTTTTTGATTTTACCTGCCAAGAGATCATCCGCACCATCCTTCGTGCTGCAGGGGATCCACGTATACCGATTACCGTATTTAAAGTAACTGGTATTGCCAGATTTGCTTTGCTGGAGAAACTTGATGCCAAGCAACCATTAAGCCCTGCGGAAACTGCAGAATTTCAGCGCGTAAAAGCCCGTTGCGAGAAGATCTGCCGTACTGCTTACGAAAAAGACGTTCCGGTGATGGTTGATGCCGAGGAATCCTGGATCCAGGAAACCATTGATGAGTTGGCGATCGACATGATGCGCCTGTTCAATAAAGAAAAAGTTATCATTTATAACACCTATCAGCTATACAGACACGATAAACTGGCGGACCTGAAAGCCGATCATCTTATCGCAAGAGAGATGGGCTATTTGTTGGGCGTAAAGCTTGTACGCGGTGCCTACATGGAAAAAGAGCGCAAGCGTGCAGAAGAACGTGGCTATCAATCTCCCATCCAGCCAGATAAAAAAGCTACAGATCAGGACTACAATGCCGGTTTAAACTACTGCATCACCAACATCAAAGAAATTGGACTGGTGTGCGGCACGCACAATGAAGATAGCTGCAGATTGTTAGCGCAGTTACTGGATCAGCATAATATTGCACACAACCACCCACATGTATACTTCTCCCAATTATTAGGCATGAGTGATAACTTGAGCTTTAACCTGTCGGATGCGAAGTACAACGTGGTCAAATATGTTCCTTATGGTCCAATTAAGGCGGTAATGCCCTATCTGTTTAGAAGAGCACAGGAGAACACTTCTGTTGCTGGCCAAACCAGTAGGGAACTGAACCTGATCTTAAAGGAGAAGAAACGAAGAAGACTATAATCGTTCAATGCCTACTGAGGTTAATCCGTAAAAAGTACCATTTATAGTGGGTTTATTACCATAAACCCACTATTTTTTTTGGGTATCTTTGGATGTGAGAACAGAAATACCGATTTACGATATCAATAACTTCCGGGAATATAAAACCCAGGGTATCGTGGCAAGTAGATTCGGACACTATTCCAAAACGCATGCACATTTGCATAGTGCCCACCGGCACTCGTTTTATCACCTGGTGTTCTTTACACAGGGCAGTGGTCATCATCATATCGATTTCAAACAATTCGAGGTAAAACCTGGAAGTGTGTATTTTATGATTCCAGGACAGGTACACAGTTGGTCCTTTGATGAAGAACCAGATGGCTACATTATCAATTTTTCAAAAGATTACTTCAATTCTTTTTTAAGTAATGCTGGCTATCTTCAAAGCTTTTCCATATTCAGCGGCATTGCCGACCAGCAGGTCATCACGGTTCCCCATGATACCGCATCCGAACTGGCATACTGCTTTGAAGTGATCCTCAAAGAAGGTGCGGTAAAGGGGCCGTTCGGAGATGATCTGGTTCGCACGCTGTTATTGCAAATTTTTATCAAAGCGGAACGCTCAACTGGCCACAAAATTGAGGCAGCTGCAAGTTCTTACAATCACACGATCTTTAGAAACTATCAAAAGCTGATTGCAGAACATTACCGGACCTTGAAATTGCCGAAAGCCTATGCAGAACTACTCTACATCACGCCAAACCACTTAAATGCTTTATGCAAGGACATCATCGGCTTATCTGCCGGTGAGTTGATCCGGGAGCAGGTGATTCTGGAAGCCAAAAGGTTGTTGATCAACCTGGATCTGAGTATCGCTGACATTGCAGACAAGCTTAATTTCAGTGATCATTCTTATTTTATTAAGTTCTTTAAAAAACATGAAGGCATAACGCCTGAAAAATTCAGAAAATCAAATATCAAGCAACATGGAAAATAACGTAGCCCACAACAACATACCTAAAGTTTCGCAATGGTCTGGACTGGTAAATTGCAAATGTCCGAGATGCCGTGTAGGCAATGTCTTTACCGGCTTCACGTACAGCCCTAAAAGCCAAAAAATGCAGGAAGTCTGCAGTGCCTGCGGACTGAAATTCGAGCGTGAGCCCGGCTATTTTTATGTTGCCATGTTCGTAAGTTATGCGCTGAACTGTGCGGAGATGATTGCCGTATGTATTGCCGCCTATATTCTCGGTCTTGAACTCACTAAAGAGCACATCTGGTACTATGTCGGATTGATCATTGCTACATCTCTGGTTTTCGCGCCATTCAATTTCCGTTATTCCCGTATGATCCTCCTTTACTGGTTATCTCCGGGACTGCATTACGAACCAAGCCGGATAAAACACATGAAATCCTAGCTGTTTTAGAGAACATACTTTATTGCCCGATATCTAACAAAACGTTCGATATCGGGCATTTTTTTATTTTCTGTAAATTGTAAACAACTAAGAATCAGTAAGTTAACATTGGTATTCCTCTTGTAAAATCCAGTCCAAAAAGAATCTAATGGACCGGAGTATAGAAATAGAGGTAACAGCTACCAGAAAGAAGAGGCGACTAATCATCATTATTGCTGTCGTGCTAAGTTTGCTTTTAGCCATATGGCTGATTCGCAGCTTGCTAAAACCCTCTTTATATGCCAGTGATATCATCGTTTCTAATGTTGAGCTTGGTGCGGTAGAGAATACAATCAGCGCGACGGGTGAAGTGCTTCCGGAGTTCGAGGAGATCATTGCCAGCCCAATCCAGGCCTCCATCCAGGAAGTGCTGCTAGAACCCGGCAGGAAAGTGGTCAAGGGACAATCTATCTTGCGTCTGGATAAGTCAGCAACCCAGTCTGAATATGAACGCTTGCAGTTCCAGATGGAATCTAAAGCAAACGAGATCAGTAAGCTCAAACTTACCCTGGAGAAAAGCTTCTACGATATTAAATCCAACAACAGCATCAAGGAACTTCGCATCAGCAACCTGAAGGATAATGTGTCTGCTGCACAGCGCCTCCTGAAAGCTGGTGGAGGCACCAGGGAAGATGTGGAGAAAGCTGCACTGGACCTGAAGGTGGCCCAGTTGGAGAAACAACAGCTGGAAAACGAGATCCGCAGCAAGCAGCAGACTATGAAGATCGAGATTCGCGAAGCGGAAATCGCCCTGGCCATTCAGAAGAGCGATCTGCAGGCACTTAAACGAAAACTCGATCGTGCAGAGATTGTCGCATCCCGTGAAGGTGTTGTCACTTGGGTAAACAAAAACATCGGCGCAAGCATCAACGAAGGAGAGGCCCTGGTCAGAATTGCCAACCTCAGCAGTTTCAAGGTCGCTGGAAGTATGTCCGACAATATGCTTGATCAGATCTACAATTCCATGCCAGCAGTCATCCGCATTGGTGAAAATCAACTTAAAGCGAGTATTGCCAACATATCCCCGGCCATAAACAATAACATTGTCTCTTTTGACCTTCGCCTGGATGATAAAGCGGCAAAGACGCTTAGACCAAACCAGAAAGTAGACGTATTCCTGATCACGGAAACCCGGCCAAAAGTGATGCGTGTTTCGAACGGTCCTGCATTTAACGGCGCCGGTAAGCAAGATGTCTTTGTACTGAACAAAGGCCTAGCGGAACGCAGAACCGTGGAAACCGGCTTGAGTAATTTCGACTACATCGAGATAAAAAGCGGATTGAAGCCTGGAGATCAGGTGATCACCACGGATATGTCTGCCTACAAGCATTATCAGGCAATTCCAATCCTAAGCAAATAACAATAAGATCATGATCAAATTACTATTCATCGGTTTTAGCATGTTATGGCAACCCGCTGCAAAGCAGGAGAGCGATACTTTGAAGTTGAGCCTCCAGCAGGTGGTGGCGCTTGCAAAAACAAATTCTATCGCTTCCAAGCAGGCAGCAACCATCAAAGAAACCAAGTTCTGGGAATGGCGGACCTTCAAGTCAAACTACCAACCGCAGCTCGCGTTAAGCGGTATCTTGCCGGGCTATACCAAAACCTATGTACAGGTACAGCAGCCAAACGGTTCCATCTTGTTCCAACCTGTTCACAATGATAATTCTTCGCTTACGCTGGACTTTACACAAAGTATTGCTGCAACAGGTGGAACCATTTATGGCACCACACAGCTACAGCGTTTTGACGATTTCGACCGTAATAAAGTGTTGTACAATGGTATACCATACGGCATTGGCTATACTCAACCCATATTGCAGTTCAATGAATTGAAATGGGACAAAAAGATAGAACCGCTGAAGTTCAATGAGAGCAAGCAGGCTTACATTGAAAGTCAAGAGAAAATTGCTGTCAACGTAACTGATTACTACTTCGACCTCCTGCTTGCGCAGGCTAATGTGGACATGGCCGAAACCAACCTAAGCAATACCCGGCGCATTCTGGCAATTGCAGAAACCAAGTTTGACCTGGGAAAAATTACCAAGAACGAAATCCTGCAGTTACAATTAGAGGTACTCAATGCCCAGAAAGCTTTAGGGAGTGCTAATCGCGATGTGGAAATCGCAACACTGAACCTGATTAGCTACGCCGGTATAGACGCCAGCAGCAAAATACTTTTGGAGATGCCTGCAGCAAATGCAAACATTGAGGTCTCCAGCGACTTGGTGCTGAAAGAAGCATTGGAAAATAGATCAGATGCCATCGCCTTTGTAAGGCGGCTTGCGGAAGCGAAACGTGATGTTGCAAAAGCAAAAGGAGAGAACGGACTTAAAGCCACCCTGCGTGCAAACCTCGGTTTCTCCAATGCAGGCACAAGGATCTGGGATGTTTACCGCTCGCCAAAAAGCCAGCAGTCTGTAGAGATCCAACTGTCCATACCTGTGCTCGACTGGGGCCGCTCTAAATCACGAACAAAGACGGCACAGGCAAACGAACAGTTCACCACCTATTCCGTGCAGCAGGATCAGCAGATCTTCCGGCAGCAGATCATCACGGAAGTGACGCTGTACAATATGATGAAGGAGCAGATCAAGCTTACCGCAGAAGCGGAGCGCATCGCGGTAGAGAAATATAAAATCGCCAGTGAACGCTATGTGTTAGGAAACCTCAGCATCACGGACCTCAGTATCGCCTTTCAGGAGAATGACCGCGCTAAAAGGGACTACGTTACCTCCATGCGCGACTTCTGGACCGCCTTTTACCAGTTACGCTATCTATCACTTTATGATTTCGAGAAAAATCAAAAGATTACCTATTGATCAATACTTATTATTAAATATACATTATGATTCGCTTAGAAAACATTGAAAAGGTCTACCGTACAGACACGGTAGAAACCCTGGCCATCAACGGCATCAACCTGCACGTACTAAAAGGAGAGTTCCTCTCCATCATGGGTCCTTCCGGATGTGGTAAAAGTACACTGCTCAACATCATGGGCTTGTTGGATGAGCCTTCCAGGGGGCAGATCCGGATCGACAATCAGGATATCAGTCGCTACTCCGACAAACAGATGGCGAATTTCCGAAACGAGAAACTTGGCTTTATCTTCCAGAGCTACCATCTGATCAACGACCTGCAGGTGCTGGACAATGTGGAACTGCCATTATTGTACCGCAACAGTTCTGCTCAAAGCAGGCGAAAGCTGGCAGCTGCGGCACTGGAAAAAGTCGGGCTGAGCAATCGGGTTAAACATTTCCCAACGCAGCTCTCCGGCGGACAGCGGCAGCGTGTGGCTATCGCGAGGGCCATTGTAGGCGAGCCACAGATCATCCTCGCGGATGAGCCTACGGGAAACCTGGACAGCGCCATGGGCAATGAGATCATGGACATCCTGATCAACCTCAACAAAAATGAAGGTACCACCATTGTGATGGTTACCCACGATGAAACTATGGCGCATAAAACAGATCGGCTTGTGCGCTTATTTGACGGTTCACAAGTTCAATAATCATCGCCATGCTTAAGAACTATTTTAAAATCGCAATCGCTGTATTGAAACGAAGAAAGTTCTTCACCTTCATCAGCTTATTTGGCATCAGCTTTACCTTGATGGTGATCACGGTAGCAGCGGCCTTTCTGAACAAACTCATCAACGAAGACTATCCGGATTATAAGCGGGAACGCTCGCTGTATGTTGCTATGATGGAGATGAGAAATACCAAAGAAGGCTGGTTGAATAGAAGTGATGTCTCCTTTTATTTTCTTGATCACTACGTATCAAAATTGAAGGCGCTCGAAAAAATGGCCATCTCCACCAGAGCCGAGGCGTCCAATGCCTTCGTGAACAACAAAAAACTCGTGATCGAGTACAAGTACACGAACGCAGATTACTGGAATGTGCTGGAATACGACTTCATTGAAGGCAAGCCCTATGGTCCGCAGGAAATCGCAAACGCAAGTATGGTAGCGGTGATCTCAGAAGAAACCAGAGATGATTATTTCGGGCCGAATGTTCCGGCCGTTGGAAAGTACATTTCTGCCGACAATATCAACTATAGGGTAATCGGTGTGGTGAAGAACGTCTCAAAAACCTTGTACAACTTTGCCGGAGATATGTATATCCCTTACACCGTATCTAAGCAGGATTGGAATGAGGTTGCATTGCTGGGAAACTGTAATGCTATTTTGCTGGCACGCAGTCCGGAAGATGTCCCGAAACTGAAAAGGGAGTTTGAGTCCATGATGACTAAGGTTAAAACACCTGACAAGGAGTTTGACAAAGTCTCCTCCCATGCAGACTCTTTCTTTGAGAGCTTAACCAGGCGCAGCCCAGCCGGCGACGGCGACAACTCCGGTGCCAGTAGCGTGATCAGGTTATTAGTTGGCCTCTTATTTCTTTTTTTACTGTTACCCACCATAAACCTGGTCAGCATCAACATTACCCGGATATTGGAGCGCTCCTCAGAGATTGGTGTACGTAAGGCATTTGGCGCTTCATCAAGTACCCTGGTTTATCAGTTCGTTATAGAAAATCTTATTTTAACGGTCATCGGTGGTATCCTCGGAATAATCCTCTCCGCACTGGCCATTTACTTTATCAATAGTGCCAACCTGATTTCTAATATGCACTTGTCTTTAAGTCCGATTGTGATAGGTTACAGCCTAATGGCTTGTCTGCTTTTTGGATTGATCTCAGGGGTATACCCAGCCTGGCGCATGTCCCGACTAAATGTCGTTAGCGCCTTGAAAGCTCAATAATTTTCACCTTTTCAATCTAAAGTCATGTTTAAACATCTTTTTAAACTCATGTGGAACAAGCGGAAGCAAAACTTCCTCTTGCTTTCCGAGATACTGATCTCCTTCATGGTGATCTTCGCCTTATCTTCCTTTCTCGTATACTATTTTCAAAATTACCGAAAGCCCGCCGGTGTTGATCATGAACGTGTATGGTCGGTCGTATACGACAACAGGCATTTAACCAAAAACGTGGACTCCGCTATTTTGTTCCATGATAATCTGGAGAAGTCTTTGAAAGCGATGCCCCAGATTAAAGAGGTTGCTTATACCAGCCCCAATTTCCCGTATTCTGAAAGTAATATGAATACCAACCTGAACCTTGATAACCGCGAGATCTATTCTGTTAATCGATACGTGGCCGGAACGGACTATCATAAAGTATTAAATATGAAACTGGTTGAAGGGCGCTGGTTCAAACCTGAAGATAGGGTGGCTAATGCTAAACCAATCGTTATCAATGAGACACTAAAAGCGGAAGCCTTCGGTAACAAGAGTGCTGTGGGTAAGTACTTTGACAATCATGATAAAACCGACCGCCTCAAGGTCGTTGGTGTTGTTCAGGATGTAAAGGTTAACGGCGACTACCTGCCTGCAGGAAAGGCGATGTACAATCAGATGGACACCACAGACGTGAAGTGGAACAGCTTCATTCTGCTTAAGGTAAATGAAACTGCAGATGCGAATTTCGAAGGCAAACTATATAAGTTCCTGGGACAAACATTCCATAATGCGCGGGTTGAAATCAGCTATATGGATGATCTTCGTGATGCCAAAAACGAGATGACGATCATTCCAATGATCATCTTCATGATCGTTGCTGGCTTTCTGATCATCAACGTGGCACTTGGACTTTTCGGCGTGCTTTGGTACAACATCAGCCGACGCCGGAGTGAGATTGGGCTGCGGAGGGCCATCGGTGCGAGTGGTACCTCCGTTTCCAGTCAGCTCGTGGCAGAGTCGCTCATCCTTGCCACCTTATCGATCATCGTTGGATGCTTTTTCGCCGTACAGTTCCCACTATTGAACGTCTTTGATGTTGCTGCGGATGTATATCTTTATGCGATAGTGCTTTCAATGCTTTTCATCTACCTGCTGGTTATTGCCTGCTCGGTATACCCGGGGCGCCAGGCTGCTGCAATACACCCTGCAACTGCTTTACATGAAGAATAATTCAATACTTTTATAAAATGATACTGATCGTAGATGATGATATCGCGGTAAGAACCTCCATGTCCCTGCTGTTGAAAACAGCGGGGTATGTTGTTGATACTGCCGACAATGCTGAAGGTGCTTTTCAGAAGGTTATCAATGCGCATCCGCAGCTGCTTATCCTTGACCTGAACTTTTCTAACGATACCTCCGGGAAGGAGGGTATGTCGCTCCTGGAAAAGATACGTCAGGTAAATACCGGCGTACCCATTATCTTGATCACTGGATGGGCAAGCATAGAACTGGCTGTGCAAGGTATGAAAGCAGGTGCTAACGACTTTGTCAACAAACCATGGAACAACGAACATGTGCTGCAATCGGTAGAGACGCTCTTGAAACTCAAGGATCAGCGGCAGGTATCTAAAACCAGGAAAGATCTCGATCGTAAATACAATTTCCGCCAGATCATAGGGGAGGACGCGGGATTGCTCGATATTCTGGAAACCATTGGAAGGGTGGCACCCACGAACGCTTCGGTGCTCATCACCGGGGAAAGTGGAACGGGCAAGGAGCTGATCGCGGAAGCTATTCACCTGAACAGCACCCGCACCTCTAAGCCCTTTGTCAAAGTAAACTTAGGCGGCATCTCATCCTCGCTGTTCGAAAGTGAGATGTTCGGGCATGTTCGCGGTGCTTTCACCGATGCACGTATCGACCGGATGGGCCGTTTCGAGATGGCGAACAAAGGCACAATATTTTTAGATGAAATCGGCGACCTTGAAGCCAGCAGCCAGGTGAAGCTCTTGCGCGTGCTACAGGATCGAACATATGAGGTGCTCGGAAGCAGTCGCACAAAAACGGTAGATACTCGTGTAGTCTGTGCCACCAATAAAGACTTGAACCAAATGGTCTCTTCTGGTTTATTCCGGGAGGATCTGCTTTACCGGATTAACCTGATTAGTATTCATTTGCCGGCATTGCGTGATAGAAAAGAGGATATTCCTTTGCTGGTTAATTTCTTCATTGATAACCTCAAAGAAATATACAATCGACCGTTGCTGAAGGTCAACGCCGCGGCGATGCGATGGTTGAAGAACTTACCACTGCCAGGCAACATCAGGCAGTTGAAAAACCTTGTTGAACGTACCGTGCTGATCAGTCGCCGGGACGAGCTAGCCATTGAAGACTTTCAGTCGCAGCTGAATCCTGCACCTAAAGAAAACAGGAACAAGCTGCCCGAAGTGGGGGTCATGACGCTGGAGCAGGTAGAAGCAGAAATGGTAAGGCAGGCGATGAAGTACCACAACAACAGGATCACCCGTGCTGCAGCCTCCCTAGGCATTACGAGAAATGCTTTATATCGCCGCCTGGAGAAATACCAGATCCCTTACGATGAAAACGAATCCTAGATGAAGCTGAAGGTAAAATATATCCTGTTCATTTCAGCTCTGCTCGCCATCTGCCTGGTGTTAAGCTATTTTATCTTTGAGGAACAGAAGATGTTGTTCATCCTTTCTGAAGTGCTGATCATCGGCTGTGCAGTCCTGGCTATTAACCTTTACAAGCAACTCATTCAGCCACTCACAAACCTGCAGCAAGGGATCACAGCAATCAAAGATCAGGACTTCAATGTTAAATTTCGCCCTACTGGTCAACCGGAAGTTGACGAACTGGTGGAGGTTTATAACCGGATGATCGATGCGTTGCGGGTAGAGCGAACCATGCAGCAGGAGCAGCATTTCTTTCTTGAAAAACTGATTCAGACTTCACCAACAGCCATAATCATCATGGACTTCGATGGTAACCTGAAACAAACGAATCCTAAAGCCGCGGAAATTCTGAAATCGGCACCTGCATTGGAATCAGAACTACGTGCGCTGGATACCGGAGCCACCAAGGTTATCCGGATAGATGGACTTCGGACTTACAAGATCCAGAAGTCCAAGTTTATAGACACCGGATTTGAGCGCCGGTTCATTATGATGGAGGAGGTGACCGCAGAAATCTTCGAAGCAGAAAAAAATGTCTATAGTAAGGTGATCCGGATGATGGCGCATGAGGTCAATAATACGGTAGGTCCGGTGAACTCGATTATCGCTTCCGCACTTGCGAGTAAGGATATGTGGCGTAATCCGGATGCGGAACTGCTGCGACAGGCCTTACAGGTGGCTATCGATCGGAATCAGAATCTGAACCACTTCATGCGTAACTTCGCAGATCTCGTTAAGTTGCCTCCGGTTAATAAGCAACAGGTAGATATCACCGCGATCACGAAGTCGGTCGTTTCACTAATGCAATTTACCGCCGGGGCCAGGAACATCGATTTTGAACTCGAACTTGGCGAAACACCTTTCTTAGTACCTGCTGATGCGCAACAATTCGAACAGGCATTGATCAATGTGCTCAAGAATGCATGCGAATCGATCGGTCAGGATGGGAAAATAAAGCTCGTACTTGATCCTGCAGTCCCCGAGTTAAAGATCATTGATAACGGACCTGGGATTCCCGACACAGATCGTGACTTGCTGTTCAGCCCATTTTACAGCACCAAAAAAGATGGACAGGGAATAGGACTCACCCTGGTCAGGGAAATCCTGCTGAACCACGGCTTTGACTTCTCCCTCAAAACGATTGCGTCCAATCAAACGGTATTCAGCATCAAGCTGCATTAGTGGATCTTTTATAAACAATGTCACCAGCAGGGTGTTAGCTTAAAAAAGTTTACGATGCTGCACGAAAAGACCATAGACCACCTGCTTCAAATCAAAGAGATTTATCTCGAACCCGCAGTTTACCAGATGCCACGTGGCAAGGAGATCCTGGCCAAATATCCTGATGCTAAACACATAGAGGTAGCTTCTCATTGGAAGATCCCTGAATTGTTCGGCTTCGAAGGTTCGGTAGAGGATTGGATCAGCAATAAACGTAATGTACTGATCCTGGGCATTAAGAAGTCACTAAGTGCAAGGGCAAACAGCAGAAGCTCACACTGGATTGCACCATCAGAGTCAAATGGCTGCACCATGTCTTGTTCGTATTGCTATGTACCCCGGCGTAAAGGCTTCGCAAACCCGATCACCATCTTTGTCAATATTGAACAGATCATCCGCTACCTGCAGCGCCATGCAGCCCGGCAGGGTCCGAAACTTCAACCCGATTTTATCGATCCGCAATATTGGGTGTATGAAATTGGCGAAAATGGTGACTGCTCTGCCGATGCCGGTATTTGCGATAACGTAAAAGATATGATCCATGCTTTCACCAAGATCCCTAATGGTAAGCTCACCTTTGCAACGAAGTTCGTAAACCGCGAGCTGTTGACCTATGAGCCGCAACTAAAAACGCGTCTACGTTTCAGTCTGATGCCACATCAGATGAGCAAACTCGTCGATGTACGCACTACACCGATCAGTGACCGCATTGATGTGATGAATGAATTTGTGGAAGCGGGATATGAAGTGAACGTGAACTTTTCGCCGATCATCTATTATGAAGGCTGGATAGATGATTGGGTGGTATTATTCGAAGAGCTAAACGATAAGCTAAATGAAAAAACGAAAGCGCAGCTCATTGCTGAGATCATCTTTTTGACCCACAATGAGCAGCTGCATGAAGTGAATATGAACTGGCACCCAAAAGCCGAAGAAGTATTGTGGCGGCCCGAGATCCAGGAAGTAAAATACAGTCAGACCGGGGGCCGGAATGTCCGTTACAAAAGAGGTTTCAAGAAAGACCTGGTCGATACCTTTACAGATCTGGTGGAGTTACATTTACCCTATTGCAAGATCAGGTATGCTTTCTAGGCATACCTGATTTTCGCGGAATAGACGGTTCTTCCAAATTTATATGCTGATCTTTTGCTTTTGTCCGCTTTTAACAGCAGCGTAGATCGCTTCAATCACCTTTAAATCTCTGACACCCTCTTCGCCGTCAACCGGCACCACCGGCTGTTTACCCTTAAGAATAATATCTGCCATCTCGTCCATCTGTACGGTCTGGTGCGTTACAATAGGTTGGTTCAACGGCCCCTTATGCGATCGGCCCTGAATAGGACCGTAGTTTGTTGATGGCCACATCTCCACATAGCCGTCTGTGCCATTCAGGAAAAAGCGGTCCAGGTTGTTCATGTTGTAAGTAGAAAGACATGAGGCAACCGCTCCACTTGGGAAGCCAAGTTGAAATTGTATCGTTTCATCCACACCTTCTTTGAAAATTTCAGGTTTTGTTTTAGTCTCCTGTGCTGTTACCCATACCGGCTCTTCACCAACCATATATCTGGCGCCATTAATGGAGTAGATACCAATGTCCATCATAGACCCTCCTCCAGCAAGTTTCTTATCTACACGCCATAAATTTGGATCATTGATCGTGAAACCCGTAAGGCCTTGAAAAAAGGTGATCTTGCCAAGTTCTCCTGCCTTTCTCATCCGGATCACTTCGAGCGTTTGTGGTTCAAAGTGCATCCGGTAACCCACCAATAACTTCACGTTTGCTTTTTTACAGGCATCTACCATTTCCTGACCCTCTTTAACACTAATGGCCATGGGCTTTTCACAGATCACGTGTTTGCCCGCACGGGCCGCTCTTATGGTGTTATCATGGTGCAATGCGTTGGGGGTAATAACATATACGGCATCAATGTCCTTGTTGTTTTTGATGCTGTCGAAGTTCTCGTAATTATAACAGTTCTTCTCTGGGATATTAAAGCGGCTTTGCCAATCCTTGATCTTCGAGGGCGTACCGCTGATCACTCCAACCAGCTTGGCCTTTTTACAATCTTTCATAGCATCGGCAACACGGTTTGCATAGCCACCAAGTCCCATGATGGCCACTCTTAACACCGGTCCCTGATAAGGTTCTTCCTTTTTAGCATTTGATGCCCATGCGGCCATAGGCGCAAGTTGCATGGCCAATGCGCTGCCTCCAAGTTTCTGTAAAAATAAACGACGTGAGTTCATAAGTTTTTTTTTCGGATTACTGTTTCATTTAGAACCGTTTAAGTACTGCGAATGTTTTTCAATTGTTATTGATGCACTTTATCACATCGGTTACGGTTAGTACCTGAAATTTAGCGCCATGAAAACCAACCAGCGTTAAACAGGTTTGTTAAGATAATCAGAATTTCAGTAAAAACTAAAATTTAGAACTATGGAAAGTCAACAGGAAAACCAACAAAGGGATATGGAAAATGATGGCACAACGCACGACTCTACCGGAAAAGAGTTCGGCAAAATGCCACCTGAAGATTATAACGATACCGGTTTTGCGGGTACCACAAATGCGGTAAGTGCAGGGGAGGATGGTCACGACGATAAACTGGCCATTGAGGATACCATGATCGGCTATGATGGCAATGATGAGCAAATGGATATGGACCTGAATGTAGATGATGGACCGAATGACCTGGGTGACCCAGGCGTGGATGATAATGACTAGTGATCAGCGCAGACCTGAGACACACCTCGCGCACACCTGACCCACACCTCAGCCACGTAAGCTGTGCGTTTGGTGTGTTTGAGCTGTGTCTCAGCGCATGTTGAAGTCATTATTAAACACAGACTCGATACGATCCTGTGAATGCTTAATTATTGGAAAAAGGGGACTGCTAAAAACTAAGGCAGTCCCTTTTTGTTTCTGTTATTTTTCCACATATTTGATACAAGTAGAGCAACTTAATCCCTGTAAAGTTTTGACCGACCATACCGACGAATTCTACCAGAATGCGGAATTTCAAAGATTTTTTCAGAAGTCTGCGAATTCCCTGATTATTAAAGCGAACCCGCCGCATTTCACCATACTGGCGGTGAGTGATCAGTTTTTAAAAATTAGCAAGCGACAGCGTGCCGATATCCTGGGGAAGGATTTGTTTTCGGCCTTTCCGGATCGTTTAATTGAGGGAAGGGAGCGGGAGATGGTCATCGCCACGTTTGAGAAGACTATCGCAACAAAAGCGGGGGTGGAGTGGCCTAACTACGGCTATGAGGTTCTTAATGAGCAAACCGGACAGCTGGAAATGCAGTATTGGAGCAGCCTTCAGGAACCTTTGCTTGATGAAACCGGGCAGGTGACCCACATCTTAAACACCACCATGAACATTACAGAGGCTATTGCAAATACTGCTGAGGCTAAAACCGCCATGCAACGGCTTGTTGCCAGTGAAGCAAACATAAGGCGCATGGTTAAAGAAGCGCCGGTTGGCATGTGTATATTAAAGGGCGATCCACCCTTTGTGGAGGAAATCAACGATTATCATGTACGACTTACCGGCAAGCCATACCATGATTTAATTAGTAAATCTTACTGGGAGGTAAATCCGGAATTGGAAGCGGTGTACAAACCCATCTTTGAGGAAGTGTTCCGAACCGGTGAGGCCTATCATGCTAAAGGACGTGCCGTAAACCTGATTCGCAATGGCCGGGAAGAAACCGTTTATATAGACTTTGTCTTTCATCTGATGCCAGACTATGATGATTCAAAGAAAGTAATTCTAATTATAGCGAACGACGTAACTGACCAGTTTCAGGGCCACAAAAATCTTGAAAATGCCTTTGAGCAGCTCCGGCTTTCCAAGCAGGCAGCACAGCTCGGTACCTTTGATATGGACATGAGTAACCATGAATTGATCTGGGATGAAAGAACCAGAATCTTGTTTGGTATTGATCATTCCGGACCAGTGGAGTATGAAGCAGATTTTGTCAGGAACTTGCATGAAGATGATCGTGAGCGGGTGTTAAAAATTATTGCTCAGTTAATGAGACATCAAATGCCAGACGACCGGTATGATGTGGAATATCGGACAGTGTCGCCCAAAGATGGTACCATCCGCTGGGTGCGGGCCATCGGCAAATTATACTTTGATGATGCGGAAAGGCCCTTACGATTCATTGGCTCTGTGCTGGATATTACCGGACAGAAGATGGATGAAGAGCGTAAGAATGACTTCATCGGTATGGTAAGCCATGAACTGAAGACCCCTTTGACGTCGATGCTTGCCTATCAGCAGATTCTACGGAAAAAACTGAAGGGTAGCACGGATGAATTTACACAAGTGGCATTGGATAAATCCAATCAGCAGATCCGAAAAATGACCTCCATGATCAATGGATTTTTGAATATTTCGAATCTGGAATCCGGAAAGATTAAGCTGAAAAAAGAAACTTTTGATCTGAGGATGCTTTTGCAGGAACTTATCGAAGACTTCCGGATGTTTACAAATACACATGAGATTATGCTACATACCTGCGAACATGCCAGATTGTATGCAGATCGTGAAAAGATATCTTCTGTGATCTCAAATCTGATAAGCAATGCGATTAAGTATTCTCCACATGGAAGAATGATCGAGGTAAGCTGCCGATCCATTGGCGCAAATATTCAGGTAAGCATTAAAGATGAGGGCATGGGTATCAAAGAAGAAGATCAGAAACGACTTTTTGAGCGTTTCTACCGGATTTCAACCTCTCACCGCGAGAACATTTCCGGTTTCGGCATTGGACTTTACCTGTCTAAGGAAATTGTAGAGCGCCATGCGGGCAAGATCTGGGTGGAAAGTGCGTCCGGCAAGGGCAGCACTTTTACATTCTCTTTGCCGGCTGCTGATTAGCTCCGAGGTCGGGATCTTTTACCACATTTCAGAGCTGCGAGGGTGGTAGACCAAAATGTTTTTTGAAAACATAGGAGAAATGTGACAGGTCTTCAAATCCGACCTCCAGATATACTGCTGATGCGGATCTTCGCTTTTTCTTGATGAGGTAGTAGGCTTGTTCCAATCGCTTTTGCATCAACCAACGACTTGGGGCTGTTTGAAAGGTACGTTCAAAATCCCGTTTGAAAGTAGAGAGGCTTCTTCCGCTGAGGTAAGCGAATCTTTTTAGTTCAAGATTGAAGTGATAATGTTGCAGCATGAAAGGTTTCAGCTCAACTTTCGGCGGATTTGAAAAGTCAAAAAGGATCTGCTTCATTTCGGGATTTTCCATGAGCAATGTTATAATGGCTTCTTTCACTTTTACAATAAGCAATTCCTTTGAGTTTTCTTGTTTAAAGATTTCCTGGTAAGGCAATAAAGACCCCATGTAATTGAGCAACAAGGGACACTCCGTCAGCTTCAAAAAACCGCGCTCCGTAGTGGAACGCTGTTCGGCATGGTTGAATTCATGTGCGAAGGTTTTAAGTACAGTTTGCGGTAGTGCAATGGAGATCTCCTGGTATTTGCCTGAGGGGTCCGGGTAGCTGCGCTGTTTAATGAGGCTTTTGCCGCTGCAGAAGCACAGATCGCCGGATTGAAACCTCATTGTTCCTTTCAGATCACTGAGCTCCAGTGTACCAGATGTAATGAGCACAATGTTGTGTTCTTCATTCTTCATTTGGCGCTAAAATTACCAATTTCTCCAGGTTGTTTGCTGAAGTTAAACACTTAAGCAACCTTAGTTCCACAAGCTGTCATTTCCAATTACCAGAATCTGAACGGCCCGTTGTGTAGGTTTTAAACTATTGTGCTGATTTTAGACTATGTTTAGAGTATCTTAACTGAAGCAACTTAACTCATTTTCTATACATCATTTAACAAAATTCAAGATGAAATTACCTAAGCTCCTTTTAATTTTCCTTTTTCCACTAGGCCTTCATGCCCAGACGGATAATGCTGAACTGCAAAAGATGTATAATGAAGACCAAAGTTCAAGAATGGTAAAGGAAATTGATTGGTCCATTTTGTCAAAGCAAGATATGGAAAGGGAAAAGCGAGTATATGAGTTGATTAAAAGTGGAAAGATTGTCACTGGGAAAGACTACTATAATTCTGCCATGATCTTTCAACATGGTAACGACACACTTGCATCTTCAATGGCTGTTAAACAGATGAAAAAAGCAATTGAATTAGATACGACAATAAACAAGTGGCTCCTTGCGGCAGCGATTGATAGAGATCTGATGAGAAGGCAGAAGCCGCAGATATACGGGACACAATATGTGAAGAACAATGGCGAAACCAAATGGAGAAGATACGAGATTGATACGACGAAGGTCACAGATGCAGAACGAAAACAATACGGCGTAGAGACACTGGCGGAACAGCTTGTGAAAGAACGGAATATGAACCTTAAATCAATCTCCGAATTTCATGCTAAAGGAAACTCCATAAGCAAGACGCTCGATTTCATCAAATCTGAAAAGAAAAGAGAGGAGGACTCCGCGTATAACCTAAGTGAAGATGGGCTGAACATATTTGCTTATGAATTATTAAACGCTAAAAAGCTTAATGATGCATTGGTAATATTCAGGTTGAACACAGCGCTGTATCCAGAAGCTTATAACGCCTTTGACAGTTTAGGGGAGTGTCTGTTGCTATTAGGTAAAAAAGATGAGGGTTTTAAAGCTTACAAAAGATCACTGGAGCTGAACCCGAAAAACGAGAATGCCAGGAAGATCCTTGCAGGACCAAAAAGCAAAGGCTAGAAACCTAAAAAGGTGTTACTACTATATCGCAACAATGGAAACCTTAATAGATTCATCAAGTCATCCCTACGAAAAAGGGTATTCCTCTGTTAATGGCATTAACATGTATTATGAGAAATATGGTACTGGTAAACCCCTGGTTTTAATACATGGCGGTGGATCAACAATTCAAACCACTTTTGGTACGATCATTCCCCTGCTGGTCAAGCATAGGAATGTCATCGCAATGGAGCTGCAGGCACACGGACGAACTTCGGACCGCAATCAAGACTCGAGCTTTGAGCAAGATGCAGATGACGTCGCAGGGCTTTTGAAAAATTTGAATATTGAAAAGGCTGAGATCTTTGGCTTTAGTAATGGAGGGACAACTGCAGTTCAGATGGCAATTCGTCATCCGAAGCTCGTGGTTAAACTTGTTTTAGCCGCTGCGTTGTGTACCCGTGATGGGGTAGCGCCCAGCTTTTGGGACTTTATGAAACATGCCAGTTTGGAGAATATGCCCCAACAATTGCAAAATGCGTTCCTTGCAGTCGTGCCAGATACTGAAAAGCTAAAGATTATGCACAATCGGGACGCAAAACGCATGGTTAATTTTGAAGACATCCCGAATGAAAATATCAGCGTAATAAAGTCGCCTGCGTTGATCATCGTGGGAGACAAAGATGTTATTAAGCCAGAGCATGCAATTAAAATGTTCAGGCAAATGGAAAACGCGGAGTTAGTTATAATCCCAGGGATACATGGTGAGTATATCGGTGAGATTACGACATTGCATCTGGGCTCAAACCTCACTCCGTTGGTTGTTCCTTTGATTCTACATTTTCTAGACAAATGATCAAACAGCTTGTGTTAAATGCACATATAAAGTCCAGGTTCCCAAGCTTGGTATTTTGTTAAGGGAAACAATTTTTTATTTTCAATGGTAAATTGCATTCCCGTCTTGCTAAAATTAACCTCAAAAGTTCAATATAAAACCTGTGAAAAGGGGGAATTTCACGAAATCGCTCTGCGTAGTCTCGATGATAAGCAGGAACTGCTATTAAACTTTCCACGGGTAGCGCGAGCGGCATCTGACTTCCGTGGAGCTTACTTGTCCTTCGATCACCGTTGAGCATCCCGGTATGCCTTATACTACCTCAGTGCAAGCAAGAAAATTTACTTCAGGGCTGTAAATACTTTAGAGGAGGCTTCATTTGCAATTAAGCAGTTTTTTGAGCAGCCTGCGCTTCTACATGAAGGCTCGAAGTATGGATTCGTCTTCAAGCCCTTGACCTATTTACTGCCTAATTCATCCTTAGTGTGAAACTAAAGTTTAACTTTTCGCAATACCTGATGGTCAATGTAGAAGGTGCCAAAAGGAATCATACACGCTAGAAGCACCTTCCAGGTGGTCTCTCTAAATTTCCAATGCTGTTCAATGGCAACCATTAATGTGTTTAGAATAAACCACAGAAACAAGGCACCGTGAACAGGTCCGACTGCCTTGACGAGTGCAGGGTTCTGGCCAAAGTACTTCAAGGGTACAGCAATGAATAACAATATCAGCAAGGAGGTCCCTTCCAGATAACTTATAATTCGTAAACGCCCGAGTTGGGATTTGAAAATTGAAAACATATTCTGTCGTGTTTGATCAAATTAGCGGAATAAAGGTCTGCTTGCGAAAGGCGAAAAAGGCCAGGGAATGGCGATCAGGATCAGGATCAGCGCCACTGTATACCAGATCAGAATGGTTTTATGCTGAGCGGAAGCGGTTGAAGCCCGTTTTGCCTTTGCAGATCCTACGGTTAACACCACGATAGCAAGGAGCATGAAAGCGATATGCAGATACTTGAAAAATGCATGTTGACTCATCAGTGCCCTGCTGCTAACAGGCATAGAATACTTCAATATTGGGCTGTAAAAATATAACACCATACCGAGCATCAACTGGATGTGAGCAAATGTTGCAGTCCAGTGTCTGATGCTGTTTGCTAAAGGCGTAAAGGCCAGTTTAAGCTTCCAGCCATTGTAGGCAACATAAATACTAGTCAACATCATGAGCAGTACGAGCCATCGAAATATAGAATGAAGTGGTAGGAGAGAGGAATACATAAGAATAAATACTAGTTGGTATGTTTTTGCTGAAAAAATTATTTAAGGGTTTTCAGGTAAATTTTAAACTGCTCGAGGAACTCAACGTAGGAAGGTCTTCCGAACACTTTACCAATGTTTCGTACGCCACTATAGTTTGCTGTGATGTAAAGTGCAATTTGCTTGGGCTCAAATGCCGGGTTTAATTGCCCATTTGCCTGTGCAGTTTTAAGACTTTTTTCAATTGCCGCCTGCCATTCGACCATGATGATCATCAATGCTTTTCGGAACGATTCATTCAAAGGCGCCATTTCATCAATCAGATTAACTGCCGGACAACCATATTCTACTTTGAAAAAGGGATTGTACAAGAGTAATGCTTTGATCATGTTGTAAATGTCTTGTATAAGATCGTCTGTACGCCCCAGCACATCAATCATGTAAGGCACCATACCTGGATACATAACTTCTTTTATCATTGCCAGGCCCATCTCTTCTTTATTCTTGAAATGATAGAAGAAGGCTCCCTTAGTTACCGCCGTGCTTGCGATGATTTCATCGATACTAGTTGCCTGATAACCTTTTAGGTAAATTAACTTAAATGCATTTTCCAGAATATGGTTTCGCGTTGCCGCTGCCTTTGACATAAGATACTAGTTGGTATGTTTTTCAAAAGTAGAAAAAGTTTGGATGCAGTCCTAATGTTCATGTCAGGTTTTCGTCAAGCTATTTGGAAGGGTTAAGATTTAGCGATAACTAAAGATTAGACGAAATAAGAAAATAGTTGTAAAGTTTCCGGTTGTTCAATGACTCTGGAGCCTGTTCTTTTGTACCATGAATTAGCGTAAAAGAATTTGTATCTTAAATTAATGGCAATGAACGAGACTTTAGATGATGTTTATTACAAAGCATTGGTAGAAAAGGATAGCCGATATGAGGGCAGCTTTATTGTTGGTGTAAAAACGACCGGTATATTGTGCCGTCCGACCTGCACCGCCAGGAAGCCTAAACGGGAGAATGTTGAGTTCTTCCCAACAACAAAGGAGGCCATGCTAAAGGGTTATCGACCATGTAAGATCTGCAGGCCTTTAGAGCAGTTGGGTGAGACACCTTTGGCAATCAAAAAGATTTTAGATGCTTTGACTGCTGATCCTTCCAGGAAATTTAAAGATTGGGATCTGCGTCAGCAAGGTATTGATCCAGCTATGATGCGGCGCTGGTTTTTAAAACATCACGGTATTACCTTCCATGCCTACCAGCGGGTTTATCGAATTAATTCGGCTTTTAAACGCATTAAAAATGGAGAAGGAGTAACAAGCACTGCCTTTGATGTAGGCTTCGATTCTTTAAGCGGTTTTGGGGATTCCTTTAAGGCGATCTTCGGCGTTTCCCCTAAGCTAAGTAAAGCACAGACCATCGTCGATCTTTGCCGATTGGAAACCCCTCTTGGGACCATGTTTGCCTGTGCAACGGAACAAGGTATTTGCCTGCTTGAATTTACAGATCGTAAGATGCTGGAAACCGAGTTTAAAACCCTTGCGAAAATGTTGAATGCACATATCCTTCCCGGAAACAATCCACATTTCACCGTATTGAAGCAGCAGTTGGCTGAATACTTTGCAGGATTGCGAACGGAATTTACGGTTCCAATCTTCAGTCCGGGTACGAGCTTTCAGCAGGAGGTTTGGGCTTGTTTACGAAAGATTCCTTATGGGCAGACCAGATCTTATGCACAGCAAGCTGCGGCCATCCATCAGCCTGCTGCGGTTAGAGCCGTGGCGAACGCCAATGGGATGAACCGGCTTTGTATTTTGATTCCTTGTCACCGGGTAATTGGTACCGATGGAAGTTTAACTGGATTTGGCGGCGGACTTTGGAGAAAGCGCTGGTTGCTTGATCTGGAAAGCAAGAAGACCAGACCTGGTTTATTTTAATTGGGTTGTAAAAATTAAACAATAGCGTGTTGAACTAGCTCAGCCTCAGCGACTCTTTGTAAGAAGAATATTGCATGGCTGCCATCCAGGAAGCCGGACAGCACACTTTATTCCGCTGATTTCAAACTTGGATCACCGTTTGAAAAATTTGAAAATACCGACCTTCGTAAAAAGCCCTTTCGCTATTTAGGTAATGGCAATTATGAAGGCATGTTTTTGAACGGCTTGCACACCACGCCCGCTGGTGCAGTGATCAATGGCGGGGAGGAATACAAAGATCAGCCGCTTATATTCAGGGATCAGGTTGCCAGATTCTCTGAAGTTGGTCCTGGTAAAAAGTACGCCTCCATTGCTCAATTAGAATCTAAGATGTCTTCGGGCGAGGAGAATACAGGCGTAAGGCCAGTGAAAGTACCAATTCCACCATTGGCGGAAAACACGTTGCGCTGGGGCGCCGATAATCCGGTAATCCGCCTTGCTGAGATCTACTACATGCTTGCGGAGTGCAAGTGGCGTGCAGGGGATCGGGCAGGCGCTGCTGATTTGATCAATACCGTTCGTAAACGCAACTTCCCGAACGGTGTTGATCCCAATCCAGCAACTGCGGCAAACCTGGATCAAAACCGGTTTCTGGATGAATGGAGCATCGAGTTCCTTGCTGAGGGTAGAAGAAGAACCGACCTCATTCGGTGGAAGGTGTTTACTTCTGCAAACTGGTGGGATCATCAGGCATCCGGTTCAAATCATTTGAACAGGTTCCCTGTACCTACTGAAGCAATATCCGGAAATAACAACCTGGCTCAGAATCCAGGATACTAGTTGATATTCGATTCAAAAAAATAGTCTGGACTTACCTGCATTTGAACTTTCAATGAAGAACATGCAAGTAAGTTCAGACTTTTTTGTTTCTTTTTGTTTTGTATAAAGATTAGTTTTAAGAAAAATTAACTCGCTTCACCTATTTGCCTTTCAATAGTTAATCATGGTTCTATTCTAAATAAAAAAGGTACAATTATTATCTTATTCATTTATACTGTTCAAATAAACACGAAGGATGTTGTTCCATATGCTTTGTGGCATCGCTTCAATTGGATTACTTAATTTTATAGCTTCTGGTATCCATTTCTGCCAGCCTGAAATAGCCGAAAGCGTAATTTTCGCTATTGGTCTGATTGATAATGTTACCGCGGACAGCACTTGGTGTCACAGGGAAAGGGTTGCCATCATTGCCTGTAGCCAGTATTAATTTGAACATGTAATTGTAATAGCTTCTTGAAATGCCGTAGAGTTTAATATCTACTTGGTCCCCAGCTTTAAACTTTTCATTCGAATAGGACTCCTGCATTAGATTACCGTTAGTATGTTCATCATCTTCAACTTCAAGCTCGGGGAAGGGCGAATGCGGCTGGGTGATACTGCTTAGATAAGCGTTTGCCTGACTTGCATTATCCTTATAGTAAAAGGTTATTTCAACTTCATCACCGATTTCACCACCCTGGTCATTCTGATCAATAGTCTCTTCAATTTGTGGAACAGGGGTCAATGTTTCTGATGCAGTATAGGTCTCCCCATTTAAAACAACCTTTAAGTTATAAGTCTCGCCGATAACAGGAAGGAAATCCTGACAAACATATTGCCCCGTTCCGGGAGTTTCTAAAAAATTAAAAACGGTATTTGATGCATTTGTTACAGTAACAAGTGCTCCTGAAACGCCCGGGACTTCGGAACTGTAGTATCCTGTTGTTGTTAACAATATGATCTTTTGTTCATTGCCGGCTGTATTTTTAGCCCAATCTATAGACGCATCTATAACCAGTCTTGGCGGTGCAGTCTTAAGCGGCACATCGATAGTTTTTTCGCATCCTGTTACAAACAGTGCAACGGACAGTATTATAATTTTTTGTAGTAGTTTCATTTTATATTTTTTTAGTGGGTGTTTGCTTTTAGAATTTTACGTTGTAGGTGACACTAGGGACGATACCAAATATGGATACTCTTCTTGTCTCACTTATTCCTGTATCTTCATTCTGCCTGAAGGAGTACGATGCTGCATTATTTCTGTTGTAGAGATTGTAGATGCTAAAATTCCATTCACCCTGCCATCCTCTTTTTTTGTCGGGTTTAGGCGTATAAGTTGCAGATACATCTACACGGTGGTATGCGGCTAAAGAATTTTCATTTCTTGCTCCGTAACTCGCAACATTGACGCCCTGATACCGGTATTTTCCATTTGGAAATGTTGCCGCTTTTCCGCTTTGGAAGGTCAAAATCCCGCCAAATGTCCATTTTGGACTTACAGCATAAGCGCCTGTAACAGATAGATTATGTAATTTGTCATAATTTGCCCTGTACCATTTTCCGTCATTTATGCCCGGCTCCTCTGCATTTCTGCCTGGAGTTCTTTGTTGTGCTTTAGAAATCGTATAGGAGACCCAGCCAGTCAGCTTTCCTGTATTTTTTTTGAACATCATTTCCAGACCGTACGCTCTTCCTTCTCCGTTTAAAAGCACGCTTTCTATAGCATCAATTCCAAGTAGATCTGCGCCGTCAATGTAATCTGCTTTGTTCTTTACTTTTTTATAGAAGGTTTCAGTTTCCAGTGAATATTTACCATCCTTAAAATTGCGGAAGTACCCCAGTGCTACCTGATCTAAAATTTCTGGTTTGAGGTACTGGTCGGAAGGCGCCCATATATCAAGCGGACTTGCAGCGGCAGTATTGGATATTAGATGAACATATTGGCTCATTCTATTATAACTAGCCTTGACGGATTGGTCATTGTTTAGCGAATAAGCTATGGCAAGTCTTGGTTCCAGGTTGTCAAAACTTGCAATTTTTTTGTTTTTTGAATAGTTTATTGTTCCTGTTGGCGTAGCCTCTTCATAAATGTGGAGCTCCTTATCGTATATAACCGGTTGATTGTTGACATAGGTGTATACTTCCTGTGCGCCTAATCTTTGAAAATTACTGTAGCGAAGTCCGTAAGTGAGGGATAATTTTTCAGAAAGGTTTTGTTCCGCACAAATATACGCGGCATTTTCAAACGCATATTTTTTGGCCAACTGGTCTGGATTTACACCTGAACTCACTCCATATGGCCTGATCGTTCCTGGATTAAAATTGTAATAAATTGAATTTACACCATAGTTTAAAGTCAGGTTATTGGAAACATAATGTTTAAAATCATATTTGAAATTGTAATTTTTAACCTCTGCTTGCCAGTCAAGACCAGCGGAATTTATTTTGATCTGGTAGTCATAATCGCTATAAATAGCAGATGCATTAGAGAAGATCTTATCAGAGAAGATATGGTTCCATCGTAGATTAAGCAGTTTATTACCGTAGACGTTTATAAAACTGTTATTGAAGTTCAGGTGGTCGTTACCAAAGTAGCCCGAAACAAAAACATTATTTTTATCATTGAATTTGTAATTGAACTTGGTATTCAAATCAAAGAAATAGGCTGAATTTGGTTCATCTGCCATTTTCAAAAAGAGGTGTGCGTAAGATCCTCTTCCCGCAACTACAAAGGAACTTTTCTCTTTGACAATAGGCCCTTCAACAAGCAAGCGGCTTGAGACTAATCCGATACCCCCGTTAACATGGTACTCCTTGTTATTTCCCTCTTTTTGATAAATATCCAGTACTGATGATATACGCCCTCCGAAATTGGCAGGAATACCTCCTTTGTAGAGTTTTAAATCTTTGATTACATCTGAATTGAATACAGAAAAGAATCCGAATAAATGCGAGGTATTATAAACAACGGCCTCATCAAGCAACACCAAGTTTCCATCAACAGAACCTCCTCTGACATTAAAACCCGATGCACCTTCCTGGGCATTGGTAACCCCAGGGAGCTGTAAGATTGATTTCAGGACGTCTACCTCACCCAGAACGGCCGGCATCTTTTTTATCGTGGCAATAGACAGTTTATTGGTACTCATTTCAGGTTTTCGGATGTTTTCTTTTCCTGAATTGCTATTTACTATGACTTCACCCAATGTTTTACTGTTTTCATTCAGCGCAAAGTTCCTTTTTGTGTTTTCGGTCAGCGTGATCGTTTCTTCTATATTATCAAAACCGAGGTGGCTTATGATAATGGTGTAAGTTCCTTTTGGCAATGTGGTTGTGTAAAATCCATAAGAATTGGTAGCAATGCCTACTTTCGCTTCCGGAATGTAAATAGTCACGCCAATCAATGTTTCAGTATTGGATTGATTCGATATTGTGCCGCTGAGGGTAACTTTTTCTTGCGGGTATGCATGGGATACATAAGCAAAAAAGAATGCGAGCAAGGATAGGATTCTACTTTTCATTTTATAATGTTTTATTTGACATTTTTGGCTAAAGTAGATTTTTGCCGAACCCGCATATTTTATATATACAAAATGCCTTACTTAATATATTAAAGCAGCTTTTGCATATAGTAAATCAATTGCATAAAGACATAAACGGACAGCCATGTGACGGCCGCCCGTTTCATAGAACATTATTTTAGTGCGTAATTAAGGTAACCACCATCGGCAATGATTTCAGTTCCTGTGATGAAACTTGCCGCATCAGAGGCCAGGAACAAAACCGTTTTCGCAATTTCATTAGGATCTCCAAACCTTTGCAGCGCTGTAGCACCAGCCAAAAACTCTTTTGCTTCAGCAGGTATCACCGTGTTTAAGCCTGGTGTCTCTATAGGTCCTGGACTAACAATATTGACGCGGATCTTTCTTCCAGCCAGTTCATTTGCAGCAATTTGGGCGATTTTATTCAGAGCTCCTTTAGTTGCAGAATATACAATGGACCCCACATTTGCGGCAGTGGCAGCAGTTGAAGAAGTGAACAATACTGCCCCTCCATCTGCCAGATGAGGAAGTAATTTCTGCAGCGTAAAGAAATGGCCCTTGACGTTGGTGTTAAATTGTGCATCAAAATTTGCTTCGGTTACTTGTTCGATTGGCTCAAATTTGCCGATTCCCGCATTCAAGAAGAGCACATCTAATTTGTTTCCTGCTTCTGCGACCTCTTTTTCCAGGATCGAAATGCCTTCGAGTTTGGAGGTGTCTGAAACTACAGTAAATAATCTTGGGTTGTTTATTTCTGCATTTGCCTTTTGTAGATTTTCGGCATTTCTGCCTGTAATCCAAACATTTGCACCTGCAGCAATAAACGCTTTTGCTGTTGCCAGGCCTATACCTGTGCTTCCGCCTGTAATGACGACGTTTTTATTTGTAAAGTCCATAATTAAAAATTTAGTTATTTTTGTACTCTGTTTTTTGAACTACAAACGTATAGAAAAGTAGTTTTAAAAACGAACTGCTTTTAAATTTGACATCATGAAAACAATGGAGAGAAGATCAACGTGCCCAGTAAATTATTCAGTGGAAATCTTCGGTGATAAATGGATGTTGTTGCTCTTGCGGGATTTAATGTTTAACGGGAAAAATTCCTTTTTGGAATTTCGGGCATCGGACGAGAAAATATCTTCGGCTGTACTTACGGAAAAGCTCAATACGCTTTTAAATGAGGGGATTGTATCTAAAGTAACCTCTCCGAAAAATGCTTCTAAATTCCTGTATTTGCTAACTGACAAGGGTATCGAACTTGTGCCTTTCATGGTGGAGATTCTTAACTGGGGCTCCAGGTACAACCCCGATGGCGGTCCCAAATCATTGCTTGAAGACTTTAAGAAAAATAAAAAGAAAGCGATCACGGAGCTACAGGAGAAACTAAGGAGCCAGCGACATGCCCTTATAGAAAACGGAATCAACGCTTTCTAAAGAAGTTAACGCGAATTCCACATTCAGTTCACCTATTTACGAGATTTTCGGTGTTTTTAAATCGGCTCCCTCGTTCCCGGGAGATTCAACTGGTGCGGCATATTCAACGCTTAGAAAAGGAGGTATATTCAGATGGTGCTTTCGTATATAATTCATGGGCTTTCGTATATTAAATATATCTATACTTTAGAGGTTGATACATTTGCTCGAATCTAGTACAGGCTCATGAATAAAATTTTACACAGAAAAACTATGGACGCCAATTGGATGCTTCAGTTAATTGTATCAGAAAAATACCGATTTCAACGTCATTTGTTACTGATCGCATTTTGTATTGCTGTTTTATATTATAGTCCACCGGACTATGTAGAACCTTTTGAGACCTATAATCGAGCCGTTGTCTTTTTTCAGATCATCTTATTAGCCTACAGTAACATGTATTTTTTTGTGCCTAAATTTTTGTTTAGGAAAAAATACCTGCATTATGGTCTTTTCGTGCTTTCAGGCACGATTCTTTCGTTTTACATTCATGAAGTTTTTTCCTGGTTTTTTAAAACTGATTTACTGCCTTACGAGGATGATAGTATTAACTTCTTTACCTTCTCCTTCATGATCATGATGCTGATTATCGCATCGGCAGCAGTCAAATTATTCCAGCAGTGGATATCGGATGCCCAGCTGATTCATGATCTGGATCTGGCCAAAACTAATGCTGAATTGGAGCAGCTCAAGAATCAGATCAATCCGCATTTCCTTTTTAATATGCTCAATAACGCTAATGTTTTAATTGACGATGATCCTAAGAAAGCTTCGCAGGTCTTAATGAAATTAAGCGACCTACTTCGTTATCAGCTGTATGACAGCTCGAGAGATCGAGTGTTATTGACTTCAGAAATCCATTTCTTAGAAGACTTTTTAAACCTCGAAAAAGTTAGACGGGATAATTTTAAGTTTTTAATATCCAAGGAAGGTGAGTTGAATGGGGTGCAGGTTCCGCCCTTGTTATTTATCTCCTTTGTCGAAAATGCTGTTAAACACAATAATGATTCAGCGAAACTATCCTATGTAAATTTGTTTTTGGATGTCCGCCATACTGAGCTTTATTTCAAATGCATAAACTCAAAGCCGGCGGTGAAAGCGGTCAGTAGATCAGGCGGATTAGGTCTGGTCAATATTAAGAGAAGATTAGAACTCTTGTTCCCTGCTTCACATGATTTGAAAATTGAAGACAATTCCGAAACGTACTGCATTTCCTTAACTTTAAAATTGTAGAAATGAACTGCATAATAGTAGATGATGAGCCATTAGCAAGAATAGCCATCCAAAAACTGGTTAATGAAACTGAAAATCTGGAATCTATAGCTTCATTTAACGGAGTAGATACTACAAGAGAATTTCTGGCAAAAAACGCTGTTGATCTAATATTTCTTGATATTCGAATGCCAGGAGTGAATGGAATTGAATTTGCCAAAACTATTCCTAAAACAACTCTGGTGGTGTTTACAACCGCTTTTCATGAATTTGCTTCAGAGAGTTATGAGGTCGACGCTATTGATTATTTGATCAAACCTGTAAAATTAGAGCGCTTTCAGAAAGCGGTTGAAAAAGCGCAGACCTATTGTAAATTATTCCATACAGATTGTACAAACAGTAATATAGAAAACATAACCGATGATTATATTTTCGTAAAGGCAGATCGACGAATGTTCAAACTGCATTTTAGTGATATTCTTTACATTGAAGGCCTGAAAGATTATGTAATAATTTACATTGAAAATCAAAAGGTGGTCACACTCATGAATATCAAAACTATCCATGATTTGCTTCCGAAAAGTTTCTTTGTAAGGGTTAGCAAATCATACATCATTAATGTAAACAAGATTGATTCTGTAGACAACAACACGGTATATATCGGAAAGACTGAAATACCGATTGGTAATATCTACAGGGATTTCTTTTTCAATGAATTTGTAACCAAAAAGATTCTGAATAGGTAATGAATCAAAAAAACCGCCTACGAATTTCGTTAGGCGGTTTTTTTTGTGGGCCCAGCTGGGCTCGAACCAGCGACCAAAAGATTATGAGTCTTCTACTCTAACCAACTGAGCTATAGGCCCGCGTAAAATCTATGTTGATTTTGCGAGTGCAATGTTACATATTTACATTCAATTTTTAAAACAGTTTTTATGCAAAACATTAAAAATATCATATTTGACTACGGTAATGTTATCTTCGAAATAAACTTTAAAAAAGCGCAGGAAGCTCTTGCTCAGCTAGGTATTGCGAACATTGAAGACTTTTTTGCCCACAAAACACATAATACCTTATTTGATGATTTTGAAACTGCCGCGATTTCAGAAGCACAATTCAGAGCGGGGATAAGAGCTGCCGCGAACAATCAGAATTTAACCGATGAAGAAATTGATGCGGCATGGAACAGCCTTCTTGTTGGTGTTCCTCCAACGATTCATGACACACTCCTGGAAGTCAGAGCCAAATACCGCACTTTTCTGCTAAGCAATAATAACGTTATTCATTATAAATACATCATTAGCTATCTGGATCGTGAATTCGGGATGCCGGATAACAGCAGTCTTTTTGAAAAAACATACTATTCCCAGGACATGTTCTTGAGGAAGCCGAATGTGGAAATATTTAAGAAGGTGATTGCAGAAAATGATCTCGTGCCGGAGGAAACGTTGTTTATTGATGATAGTCCACAACACTTGGTTGGCGCGAAGCAAGCGGGATTTCATACGTTGTTGATGGATGTTCACCCGCGTGAACTGGGTTCGTTTCTCAAAAAACATGGAATATTATAATTCCCGGACCAAGACATTCGCGATATCGCTTAATTTTGCAAGAAGTTAATATACACCTATGGAAGAGAAGAAGTACAAGACCTTAGCCGAATTTTACCCATTTTACCTTTCAGAACATCGAAATTTAACCAGCAGGGTTTTACATTTTATCGGCACTGGTCTAGTAATTCTCTGCTTTATAACCGCGATTTTATTTCATACCTATTACTTCTTGCTAGCTATGCCCGTTGTTGGGTATGGATTTGCCTGGGTGGGACATTTCTTCTTTGAAAAAAACAAGCCAGCGACTTTTAAATATCCACGCTTTAGCCTGGCTAGTGATTTCATCCTTTTTTGGGATTTGCTATCTGGCAAACAGCCCTTCCGGGTTAAATAGTCCAAATCCTTGGTCCTGATTTAGATTAGTACGCTTTTTGCTGAAAGTTTAGCAACCAATCGAATTGCTGGCCGTCCATTAGTACGATCACAATACACTAGCTAAACTTGTATGAAAAGACCCTGGATCAATAAAGAAGACTTTAACGCCCTTGGCATTAATGATGCTAAGTTACAGACGAAGTTTCAGCAGGTATGCAATGGCTTACTGAAGAAGAATGATATCTCGAAGGCAGAACTACTCTCTAAGCTTGAAGAAGTTGTAGATCATCCACTCGTTTTTGCGGAAGAAAAGGGTAGTAAGTTTCGGTTCCTTGCAGAACTATTACTCGCGAAAAAAAGGCAGGAGGCAGCACCACAGACCGATGCTAAGACTTACGATCTTAAAGAGCAAGTACCGGACTTTCCAATTTATGGCGCAGAAAACATTGACGAGAAGGCCATTGGGCAAATGAATGCCGCGATGCGTCTTCCGATTTCCCTTGCTGGCGCATTAATGCCGGACGCACATTCAGGTTACGGGCTGCCTATCGGAGGGGTGCTTGCAACAGATAGCAATACCATAATTCCATTTGCGGTAGGGGTCGACATTGCATGCAGAATGTGTCTGAGCATTTACGATATCTCGGATCGCGCCTTTGACAAGGACGGCAGTCGTTTGAAGTCGATCTTAAATGAAAACACGGTCTTTGGGATGGGCGCAAAGAGCAAAAACTACTATGATACGAGTATCTTTGACCGGCATGAGTGGTCTGCCACGAAGTTGATTAGAAGCTTAAAGGATAAAGCCTATGCGCAGCTGGGTACATCTGGAACTGGTAATCATTTCGTAGAGTGGGGCACATTTAGCATTAAGGATGGTATGCTGGATGATCTCCCAGCTGGAAATTACCTGGCGCTACTTTCGCATTCCGGTTCACGGGGCTTCGGAGCCAGCATCGCTAACTATTATTCAAAGCTTGCAATGGAAAAAACGATCCTGCCCAGAGAAGCAAAGGAACTTGCATGGCTTGACCTGGATAGCGCCGAGGGGCAGGAATATTGGATTTCTATGAATTTGGCTGGCGACTATGCATCTGCAAATCACCACGAGATACATAATAAGATTTCAACCAAGTTACAGGCGCAGCCAATCTTGCGCATCGAAAACCACCACAACTTTGCATGGCAAGAACGATTGCCTGATGGAAGATCGGTGATGGTGCACCGGAAAGGTGCAACACCCGCAGGGGAAGGTGTACTTGGTATAATACCGGGGTCGATGGCAACGCCCGGGTTTTTGGTTCGCGGCAAGGGCAGTCCAGCTTCTATTGATTCCGCATCTCATGGCGCCGGCCGGTTAATGAGTAGAAATCGTGCATTCAAGGAGATTAAGCACGAAGCTGTGCAAGAACTTCTTAAGCAACATGGTATTAGCCTGCTAGGCTCGGGGTTAGATGAAGCCCCAATGGTGTATAAAGATATTCACGCGGTGATGAAAGCGCAGGAAAGCCTTGTAGAGGTTTTAGGATCCTTTATGCCCAGAATAGTTAAAATGGCAGATCCCCGGGAGCGCCCGGAGGATTAATCTTTTTTCTCAATCAAATAATTCAAACCTACTGATAATTTGGTTGTTATCTAATTAACTAAATATATGATTATGGAAAGAGAATATATGCTAGAAATGCTGGAGACCATTGAACATCAGGAAAGTTCGTCGATCCTGGGTGGAATGGAGCATGAATATGAGGAATTGGAGCGCCTGGGCTATGTGACGATACATCGGGAGCACGTTCAGCATTATGCTGTTTTAACTGCACTGGGGAAACTAAAAATCCAGCAGCTTCGAGATGAGCAAGTATAGCTTATAGGTGTGTAACCGTATTAACACTTTTATTCATGTTGTATATACTGTTAATCGAAAATTCATAAACAAAATACCTGAAACCCTGTAATATATAGCAAAAGAACCAAATTAATTAATCATCTAATCGGAGGAAAAACTATGGAATTACAAGACAATCCGCAACACAAAGAAGGACCTGTTGCAAGAACAATTGAAGAACAAACTGCTAAACTTCCATCAGACTTATTCTTATGGGCTGCATTAGGCTCTATGGGTGTTTCCTTAACACTTAAATGCCTAGGCCAGAAACATACTGCACTTTTCGTTGGACAATGGGCTGCTCCATTTTTACTTTTAGGTATTTACAATAAACTTGTGAAACTTGAAGGTCACGATAACCAGAGCTAGACAATTTTAATGATTTCTAATATCAGAATCCCAAATGCTCATTTGGGATTTTTTTATGTTTAAATATGATTGTAAACTACACAGATGCCGGTTGGCAGATCATTACACAGCGCGCACATGGACTGGTTGCGGCACAGATCTGTGCACGCTGGAAGCATGCTCTACAACCTGTTCGATGGCTGGAGACACTGATTGCTACGGCTGAGCATGATGATGTTTATAATGAGTTTGATGATGATAACTTATTGAATGCTAATGGCGGCCCTGTAAATTTCAAGATGACTGGCTTCCGCAGGGAATTTTGTGAAAGGCAATTGACCATGGCGCTCACCAAGAGCAGGTACATTGCGCTTTTAATTGCAAGGCATATTCACTTTGTGCACGGACAGGATCCGGCAGCTAAGGAATTTTGTCAGGCGCTTAAAAAGATGGAAAAGGCATGGCTGCTGGAATCGGGATCTACCAGTCAGGAAGTTGATGCTGCTTATGAGCTGCTGGAATTTTGTGATGCTTTTTCACTATTGATTTGCCAGGGACTTATTCAGCCAGAACAACGTAAAATAGAGATCAGTAATGGGCCGGATGGGAGTTCCTATACTTTCTTTATGGCTGAGGATGGTGCACTCGTAGTGGAAAGCTGGCCTTTTGAACCCAACGAATTCAAGATTTTTTATGAATCCCGAACCCTTTCGCAATTGTCGTTTAAAGATGTGCGCTCTTTTAAAAAAGCTGTAGATTTGGCGAGTGTTAGCAATCATGAGCTAACCATAAGGAAGAACAATGGAAAATGATTTTAGCGCACGGATGCAATCGCTTACGGACGATGAGTTGATGGACATCATCATCGACAAAAGATCGCACTATCAAGCGAATGCTTTAGCTGCGGCAGACCGCGAAATGTATAAGCGGGTAGTGGCTAATCCTGAATTGTCACAAAGCATGCTTCAAAGGCGTGCTGCTCATGCAAATCCTCGTGCGGCCAACGCGGAAGCACTTTGGAAGTCGGCTAAATGGGGCATTTTGTCTTTCTGCATCATTCTGTTTATCTATGAACTAATTGCAAAAAACTACAGCGGTGTTGCCTTTGTAATTCTCTTGAACTTTTTTGCCGGTGGCTTTATTGTCAAGAAACTCATAGCAGAAGGCAGAACTTTCGGCCACCCTTTTGTATTTGGCTTATTCGTGTCTGCCATGCTGTTAGTGGTACGCTTTACACTTGAAATGGTCTACCAGGCTGTATCTAAATAAAGCTAACGGTAACTAATCTTGTAGATCTTACTTTTACCGGCGGCATCGTTCTGGGTAACAGTAGCTGGATAGTTGTTTGTATTGTATTGAAACTCATAGTTCAGATCTACAGCAGGTTGATCTTCGGTTTTTATTGTCTTGACATTTGCATTTGTGTTTAGCATATAGAATGCCTCATGCTCCAGAGATAGTATTTGAAGTTGTGGTACTTGTTTGAAAATTCCAGCATGCTCATCATAGGTGTAGGTTTGGCTTGACGCCTGGCTTCCGCTTGTCTTCAGCCCTGTGAATTGTGCTTTATCATTATAACTGAATGTTTTGGATTTGATCAGCATGTTCCTGAAATCGTACCAATCTACGGTTTCAATTTGTTTAGCATCGCTGTAGTTAACCTCATAAAAACCTATGGGGCTGATCAATTTGCCACCGGCCTCAACCTTATACTGTATACCTTTAGTGACCAGACCATCGGGACTCAGAACATAGTAAACATGGTATAGCAGGTCATCCTTTAGATAACGCTTATATTCCTTGAGTCGGTTTTTGTCATTGTATAAGATCATCTCCCGTGTACCATTCGACTGCCGGATTTCGCTGAGATAATTTCCGGTAGTCGCATATTGGAGATCAATTTTTAAATTTTCGGTGCTGATACTTGAGGGTACGAGTGCTTTTATCTCTCCACCGGGACTTATGGGCTTTGTTGGCACCGCAGGAACTGCTTCCGGGCCTTCTGGACTAGCTGGGCTATTTTTTTTCTTACATGCGATTGCAAGAAGAAACAACAATGCAAGGAAAGGAATTAGAGTACTACTCGGCTTTTTCATTTGATTTGGTTTAGGTCGGTTTGTATCAATCTCAATTTAAACAGGAACATTATCAATGCTTTAACTGAAATCCGACTGAAATTTGTGTTTTAAGAAAACAATTTCATCAATTTGGATATTTTGATGCATGTTTATACCTGAGAATAAATTTATCTATATTCAGACTTTAAATTGTGTTACAATGAATTCTGGCATTTCGTCAAAAAAACTATTCGCCTTATTGTTGCTGCTGGTCTTTACCTTGCCTGTATTTGCTGCCAAGGTAGATACGCTTTCTACTTATAGTGGATTGATGAAAAAGAACATTAATGCGGTTGTGATTCTGCCCGAGCAATATAGTAAAGGCGGGCAGTATCCCGTGGTTTACCTGCTTCACGGTTATAGTGACCGTTATTCAAAGTGGGTGAATACAGTTCCAGCTATAAAAAATCAGGCAGACCGCTTGAACCTGATCATTGTTTGTCCTGATGGCAATTATTCGAGCTGGTATTTTGACAGTCCTGTTGATCCAAAATGGCAATACGAAAGCTATATCACGAAAGAGCTTGTACCAGAGATCGACAAGCGGTATAAGACCATCAAAGATAGAACGGGAAGGGCAATCACAGGATTAAGTATGGGTGGGCACGGTGCTTTATACCTCGCTATTAAACATCAGGATCTTTTTGCTGCAGCAGGCAGTATGAGTGGCGGTGTAGATTTAAGACCGTTTCCCGACAGCTGGTCGATCAAAGAACGTTTAGGATCCTATGATCAATTTCCAGACAGATGGTCGGCAAACTCGGTTATTGAGATGACACATCTCATTAAGCCTGGGAGCCTTGCTTTGATCATCGACCGTGGCAGGGATGATTTTTTCTACCGGGTGAACGTTGCGCTCCATGATAAGTTGATGTACCAGAATGTTGCACACGATTTTATCATTCGCCCGGGGGAACATAATTGGGATTATTGGGCAAATTCCATTACCTTTCAGTTGTTATATTTTAGCAATTCTTTCAACAAAATTTAAAAGATGGAAATCATACACTTCAGTGCTGAATGTTACCCTATTGCGAAGGTCGGTGGATTAGGCGATGTAGTAGGTGCATTACCGAAGTATCAAAATAAGATCGGCCATATTGCTAAAGTTGTCATGCCTGCTTACGAGAACAAATTCCTTCATGAAAATGAATTTGAAGGTGTTTACGATGGCTGGGTAGAAGTTGGCACCAGGAACTTTCAGGTAAGGATTCTCCGGGAGAAGACAAATAAACTAGGCTTCGATCTATACCTCGTTCATATTCCGGGGCTACTGAACCGGCCTAAGGTTTACGGCTACGAGGATGATACCGAGCGTTTCCTGGCATTTCAGATTGCTGCATTGGACTGGATACATCAGTGGCAACACAAACCAGACGTAATGCATTGCCACGATTACCACACTGGTCTTATCCCTTTTATGGCTTCAAATTGTGCCAGATTCTGGCGCCTAAATAACGTGCCTACAGCGCTTACTATACACAACGCGCAGTACCAGGGGCAGTTTGGATGGGACAAGCTTCACTTGATCCCTGTTTTCGACTTGCGGAACTCGGGTAAGCTGGAGTGGGATGGAGCGATCAATCCTTTGGCTTCAGCCATAAAGTGTGCATGGAAGATATCCACCGTTTCGCCGAGCTACATGGAGGAAATAAGCTATAAGGCGAATGGGCTTGAAACTTTATTACAACGTGAAAGGGCAAAGTCGCAGGGGATCTTAAACGGTATTGACAATGATGTCTGGGATCCTGCAATCGATCCGATGCTCCCTAAGAATTTTAACCTGCGTACGGTTGAAGCCGGAAAAAAGGCAAACAAACAGGCATTATGCGATGTTTTCAATCTGGATCCTGCTAAACCACTATTTACTTTTATCGGGCGATTGGTGGGTGAGAAGGGTGCTGACTTGCTGCCGGCGATCTTTGATAATGTACTTACACAAAGCGATCGGGCCATGAACATACTGATTTTAGGTTCGGGAGAAAGGCATGTGGAGCAGCAGCTAGAGCAGTTGAAGGAGAAGTATAAAGGTGTATATAATACCTACATCGGGTACCATGAACAGTTGTCTCACCAAATATATGCCGGCGCAGATTTTCTGTTGATGCCGTCAAGGGTTGAACCTTGTGGCTTAAATCAGATGTACGCGCTTCGGTACGGAACAATTCCAATTGTGCGTAGGGTTGGAGGACTGAAGGATACCGTTACCGATATTGGGGATGGGGGATTTGGACTCTGCCACGATCAGGCCACTGTAGGTGACGTTGAACATGCCGTAGGACGGGCATATCATTTATATCAGAATACAAAGGCGCTAAAAGACATTAGAAAATTTATTATGAAACTTGACCATTCCTGGGACAGATCAGCTCAGGACTACATTAATTTTTACCAAATATAAACTTAAGTATATGACCGAAAAAGTATTGGGAGTTATTCTTGGCGGGGGCCAGGGCTCCAGGTTGTCACCGCTCACTCAGACCAGATCAAAACCGGCAGTACCTATTGCGGGAAAATACCGTTTAGTTGATATTCCAATTTCGAATTGTCTAAATTCGGGCATCCATAGGATGTTTGTGCTTACACAGTTTAATTCGGCCTCATTAAACAAACACATCAAAAACACCTATCACTTCAGTCATTTTAGTGATGCTTTTGTCGATATCCTGGCTGCAGAACAAACCCCAGAAAATCCAACATGGTTTCAGGGAACGGCAGATGCGGTTCGCCAGACGATGCACCATTTGCTGAACCACGAGTTTGAATATGTGCTGATATTATCAGGAGATCAACTCTACCAAATGGATTTCAACGAAATGGTAAATGCCCATATCGAGAGTAAGGCTGAGGTGACCTTAGCGACAATTCCGGTTACAGCAAAAGATGGAACGGATTTCGGGATCTTAAAAGCAAACGAAGAAAATATCATCACTTCGTTTACCGAAAAGCCAAATTCTGAACTTATCAAAGAATGGAGCTCTGACACTGGTCCTGAAATGCAGGCAGAGGGAAGAAATTATCTGGCTTCAATGGGCATCTATATTTTCAACAGGGATTTGTTGATCCGGATCTTTGATGAAAATCCAAATGAGAAGGATTTCGGTAAAGAAATCATTCCGATGGTTTTGAACCAATTTCGGGTGCTGAGCTATCAGTATGAAGGTTACTGGACAGACATTGGTAATATATCATCCTTCTTTGAAGCCAACCTAGGCTTAACAGATGATATTCCGAAGTTTAACTTGTTTGATAGTCATCAGAGTATTTTCACTAGACCAAGGATGTTGCCGCCATCTAAGATCCTGGGAACAACATTAAATAAAGCAGTAATTGCTGAGGGTTGTATTCTGCAGGCGGAATTTATTAGCCATGCGGTTATCGGAATCAGATCGAGAATTGGTAGAGGTACAAAAATTGAAAATGCCTATATTATGGGTAGTGACCGGTACCAAACGCTGCAGCAGATACAAGAAGAAAACGACGCGGGACATCCCTTGATCGGTATCGGAGATGACTGTGAGATCTCTAACGCCATCATTGATAAGAACTGCCGGATCGGAAATAATGTTCAGATTAAAGGTGGTGAGCATCTCCCAGATGGAGATTTTGGTTTCTACGCGGTGAAAGACGGCATTGTGGTGGTTAAGAAAGGTGCTGTGGTGCCTTCAGGTACCTCGATTTAAACTAGATTGTTTGCTTATTATAAAGGTAAATGTGATCTGCTTTACAGCAGGAATCATTTACCTTTGTTTTTATGAAGAAAACTTTTACTGATCAGCTTGGTGACAGCATTACGTTAGACTTTCCTCCTAAAAGGATCATTTCACTCGTTCCGTCTCAAACGGAGTTGCTATTCGATCTTGGCCTGAACAACGAGGTCGTAGGGGTGACAAAGTTTTGCGTCCATCCAGAAGAAAAGGTGCAATCGAAAACCAAGATCGGTGGCACAAAGAAGTTGGATCTGCAGAAAATACGCTCGTTAAAACCGGATCTGATCATCGGGAATAAAGAGGAGAATGAACGAGCGGACATTGAGGCACTGCAAAAGGAGTTTCCGGTTTGGATGAGCGACATCTACACGCTGGATGACGCGACGAACATGATCCACCATATTGGGGAACTTACTGACCGTTCACCGGAGGCGGGTTACCTGATCCATCTGATAAATGCCGGCTTCGGAGATTTACAAAAGCTAGCGCTCGAGCGGGGAATTTCCCAAAAGGTACTATATATGATATGGAAAAAACCATATATGGCGGCAGGGCGCAATACCTTTATCGATGATGTGCTTAGACGGATTGGATTAGAGAATGTCTTGTCAGGCACCAGGTATCCAATGTTAGAAGTTGAGGAATGTTCGGGCTTGAAGCCAGATCTGGTGTTGCTATCGAGCGAGCCTTATCCATTTAAGCAGAAAAATATAGAAGAATTCAAGCAGTTACTTCCTGATAGTAGGGTGCTCGTTGTTGATGGGGAGATGTTTTCGTGGTATGGTAGCAGGTTGGTAAAGGCAATAGGATACCTTTTTGAGCTGAGAATGAGATATTTGTGAATATTATTGACTTCAAAATGAGCAACTTGTGTATTTTCATGTTCGTAACTTGCAGTTGTAGTACAAGTATCAACCCTATGATATATGAACAAAGAAACGAACCAGGAACCGATCACGGTTGTTGTTGCAACAGACAACTTCTATGCGATCCTACTTTCCGCCCTGTTGAAGTCGATAGAACAAAATCATGTATCTGAAGAGCCAATTCATGTTCATGTTATTAATGATGGCATTTCAGCCAGAAATATCTCCCGTATCACTCAGACGGTCAGCCCAGACTTATTCACTTTCTCTTGGCATAAGGTTGCTGATGTTGTACCGAAAGGCTTTAAATTTCCAAGGGATGTTTCTGCACTGCCAGTTACGATGTATTTGAGATTATTTGGTCCTTATCTCGTGCCTGCAGAAACAAAAAAGTTGTTGTATCTAGATGTAGATATGATCATGCTGAAGGATATTTCGTCGCTTTGGAATGTACAACTTGGAGAAAAGATTGTTGCAGCTGTCCAAGATCGCTGTTTAACAATGCGAAGCGGCTGGGGCGGAGTTGCAAACTACGAGGCCTTAGGTCTGAGAGCTGACGACCCATACTTTAACTCTGGACTTCTGTTAATTGATCCTGCAAAATGGCGGGAACTAGATGTCGCGAGCAAAGTCATAAAAGTGGTAAGTGAAAATACCAAATTTGCAAAGTGGCCCGATCAATATGGCTTGAATGTTGTTTTAGCTAATCGGTGGCTAATGCTTGATCCGAATTGGAATGCTTTTGTAGATCAGCTGTATGATGATCCTTTTCTATTACATTATCTTAATATAAAACCGATCTTTAAGTCATATAATTCCGAGCCTACATACTTTGATATATTCCATTTCTATTTGAAACAAACGCCTTTCAGGAACTTCAAAGTTATCGGTCATAGTCATCTTCTGTTTCGCAAAGTCGCAAACAAAATAAATAAAAAGCTGGTTAAATTCTCTATTTCGTGACATGCGTGTTGTCTGGTACCATGCCTTGTCTGGCTTTATTGGACAAAACTATGGTGAAACTGGAAAACTTCCTCGCGGATCGACGCATATTTTACCTTCCTTTCTCTCGGATTATCTGCAACTTTCAGTCAATCGGAACCTCACTTGGCCCTGAGCCTGGGTGATTAGCATTAAATGATGAAAATTATTGTTCTGATATTTAAGCCGTTATTAAATAAATGCTAAAATAATTCTGATAGCTTTTTGATAAACTAAAGTAATCTCTATATTTGCAGAACAAAACAATTCCTAAATGATGCGGATGTGGCGTAATTGGTAGCCGCACCAGACTTAGGATCTGGCGCTTCACGGCGTGGGGGTTCGAGTCCCTTCATCCGCACTAATGATTCCCCCGATGTATTTCGGGGGATTTTTTTTATTAAAAAGATTGTAAATTCTGATTCTGAAAAAATGAACATTACACAGGAAAAAATCAACGACCTAAATGCTGTTATCAAGATTAGCATTGCCCCTGAGGATTATACAGAGAAGGTTGAAAAAACAATAAAAGATCAAGCTAAAAAAGCTACCCTTCCTGGTTTTCGTAAGGGAATGGTTCCAGTAGCACACATCAAAAAAATGTACGGAAGAAGCATCCTGGTTGAAGAAATCAACAAAATGCTTTCCGACACATTGAATAATTACCTTTCTGAAAATAAAGTAGAAATTTTAGGTCAGCCTCTGCCTAAAATGGACGATTCTAAAGAGTTTAAATGGGACTTTACTGACGCATTTGAATTCGAATACGAAATTGGCTTGGCACCAGCGGTAGAAGTAAACATCAGCGCTGCTGACGAGTTTAAAGCTTACCAGGTAAAAGCTGACGAGGAAACGCTTGCTTCAAGGATCAAAAACATCCGTAAAAGTTATGGCAAAATGACAAACCCGGAAGTTTCGGCAGACGAAGATGTGCTATATGCTGAATTAGCAGAGCTTTCGGCCGATGGTTCAGTTTTTGAAGGTGGCATTAACCATACTGGTTCGATCCGTTTAGATCAGGTTACTGACGAAAATGTAAAAAAATCATTGATCGGTCTAAAGAAAGATGATGTCGTTCAATTGGATCTTCAACAAGCTTTTGGCAATAATGAGAACGTTATCTCTAAGTTGTTAGATATTAATGAAGAAGCTGCAAAAGAATTAAAATCTACCTTCCAGGTAACTGTTAAGAATGTTAACCGTCTGGAAGAAGCTGATTTGAACCAGGAGTTCTTTGATAAAATATTTGGAGAAGGAGTTGTGACCGACGAAGCTGGTTTTACTGCCAAGATTACTGAAGAAATTGAAGGCATGTTTAAACAGGACGCTGACCGGAAACTTCAGAATGACATGTATACTAAGCTTACTGAAGAAATCAAAATGGAGCTTCCAGATGAGTTTTTACGTAAGTGGTTGAAAGCTACAAACGAGAAATTAACTGACGAGGAGTTAGCTGAAGGTTATGATGACTTTGCTAAAAACCTTAAATGGACTCTGATTGAGAACAAGATCATTAAAGACAACAACATCGAAATTAAATACGATGAGGTGTTTGCAACTGCTAAAGAGCGCTTGGATGCACAGTTTAGAATGTATAGCCCCGCGCCTATGCCGGACGATCAACTGACGCAGTATACAACAACCTTCCTTCAGGAGAGAGATAATGCAAACAGGATTTTTGAAGAGGTAAAAGCACTTAAAGTGTTTAACCACATTAAATCTGTAGCAACGATCAATGAAGAAGAAATTGCTTATAATAAATTTATAGAGATGAACTAGTTGTTTAAAAACAAAATCTCTAGTAATAATATTTATTTAAGGCGGCCTTATCCAAGGCCGCCTTACTTATATACCAGAAATCAAATTTTACATTGCAACAATTAATTTTCAATTTAGTATTAGTACTATTGGATAAGGACACATAGAAAAACTTACACATGAATATAGACAAAGATGAATTTAGAAAATATGCTGTAAAGCATCATCGTATTAACGGGTTGAATGTGGATCGTTTCATTGGCAGAACCAATAACAATCCGAAAAGCATGACACCTTATATTATCGAAGAGCGTCAGTTGAATGTAGCTCAGATGGATGTTTTCTCTCGCTTGATGATGGATCGTATTATCTTCTTAGGCGATGCTATTCACGATGGCAATGCAAACATTATTCAAGCGCAGTTGCTGTTCCTGCAATCCACAGACAACAACAGAGATATTCAGATTTACATTAACTCACCAGGCGGATCAGTTTACGCTGGGTTGGGAATTTATGATACAATGCAGTACATCAGCCCGGATGTAGCAACAATTTGTACAGGTATGGCAGCTTCAATGGGGGCGGTATTGCTTGTTGCAGGTGCTAAGGGAAAACGTGCTGCATTACCACACTCGCGTGTGATGATTCACCAGCCATCAGGTGGTGCACAAGGTGTAGCATCAGATATGGAGATCAATTTGAGAGAGATGCTTAAGTTGAAAAAAGAACTATATGATATCATTTCAAACCATTCAGGCCAAACTTACGAATGGGTTGAGAAAGCCTCAGATCGTGATTACTGGATGAAAGCTGAAGAAGCGAAAGATTTTGGAATGATTGATGAGGTATTGATAGGACACAACAAATAATAAAATGGCTAAACAAACAAAAGAATCTCGTTGCTCATTTTGTGGTTCCAGTAAACAGGATACCTTAATGCTGATTGAGGGGCTTGATGCGTATATCTGCGATAAATGCGTGGTGCAGGCAAATCAGTTGGTATTACAGGAATTTGGAAACCAGAAAAGCAGGAACGTTGATGCTTCATTGAAGTTGCTTAAACCGCTTGAAATAAAGCAACATATTGACCATTATGTTATTGGTCAGGATGATGCGAAAAAAGTTTTGTCGGTGGCGGTTTATAATCACTACAAGCGTTTAAGCCAAAAGGTGAACAAGGATGATGAGGTAGAAATTGAGAAATCGAACATCATGCTTGTTGGAGAAACTGGAACTGGCAAGACGCTTCTGGCAAAAACTATAGCAAAAATTCTCCATGTTCCATTCTGTATCTGCGATGCAACAGTTTTAACTGAAGCAGGATATGTGGGGGAAGACGTTGAAAGTATTCTTACCCGTTTGCTACAGGCAGCTGACTACGATGTGGCTTCTGCTGAACGCGGTATCGTTTATATTGATGAGGTTGATAAAGTCGCCCGCAAGAGCGATAATCCATCGATCACTCGTGATGTTTCCGGTGAAGGCGTTCAACAGGCACTGTTGAAGATCCTGGAAGGTACTGTGGTTAACGTTCCACCACAAGGTGGTCGTAAACACCCTGATCAGAAGATGATTCCAGTAAATACCAACAATATTCTTTTCATCTGCGGTGGTGCATTCGACGGTATCGAAAGGAAAATTGCTAACCGTCTTCGTACGCAGGCTGTTGGTTACAAGGTGAAAAAAGATGAAGCAGATTTAGATCTTAAGAATCTGTATAAATACATCACACCTCAAGATTTAAAATCATTCGGATTAATCCCTGAACTGATTGGACGTGTGCCTGTATTAACGCACTTAAATCCGCTGGATAAAGCAGCACTTAGGAATATTCTTACCGAGCCGAAAAACTCTTTATTACGTCAGTATGTGAAGTTATTTGAATACGAAGGTGTAAAGCTGGTTTTCGACGACGAGGTGCTTGATTTCATCGTAGATAAAGCGATGGAGTATAAACTTGGCGCCAGAGGTTTACGTTCTATTTGCGAAGCGATCATGCTTGATGCCATGTTCGACATTCCATCAGACACGGATATAAAAGAATTGAATATCTCACTAGATTATGCGGTTGAGAAATTTGAAAAGGCGGATTTTAAAAAGCTAAAAGCTGCTTAAAAAAAGATCCCCTGAATAGGGGATTTTTTTTACACTAAACTTTTTTAAACCATTAATAGCTTATGTATATGAATGAAGAAATAGACGTAAAAAAGAATTCCGGAACCCCGAAGGTGAAAAAACCAAAGGAGGTAGAATCTCCTGTTAAGTCAGGCTTAAAATCTAAAGATCAGATCGTCAAGAACTGGCTGCCAAGATATACTGGCCGTCCGCTTGAAGATTTTGGGCAGTACATTCTCCTGACCAATTTCAGCAAATACCTCCAGATGTTTTCTGAGTGGAATGACAATGCGCCGATTATGGGTATTGACAAGCCTATGCAGAGCGTGTCTGCTGGTGGCATAACCATCATCAATTTTGGAATGGGCAGTCCCCTTGCCGCAACTATGATGGATTTACTGTCCGCGATTCAGCCAAAAGCCGTGTTGTTCCTTGGAAAGTGCGGTGGATTGAAAAAGAAGAATCAACTTGGTGACTTGATTTTGCCAATAGCCGCTATTAGAGGCGAGGGTACATCAAATGACTATCTTCCAGCTGAAGTTCCTGCATTGCCGTCGTTTGCACTGCAAAAGGCAATTTCGACCACGATCAGGGATCACTCGAGAGATTACTGGACCGGAACCTGCTATACCACAAACCGCAGGGTTTGGGAGCACGACAAGGAATTCAAAAAATATCTTAAAACACTTCGCGCAATGGCGGTAGACATGGAAACTGCGACGATCTTCACGACGGGCTTTGCCAATAAGATACCTACGGGCGCTTTACTACTGGTATCGGATCAGCCGATGATACCTGAGGGTGTTAAAACCGCTGAAAGCGATAGCAATGTGACCAACACTTATGTGGAAACACATTTGAAGATCGGAATTGATTCCTTGAAGCAGCTGATCAACAATGGACTTACCGTTAAACACCTGAAATTCTAGGTTATCAGTAAGTCAATGATATCAACTGGGTAGGGACTGAAGTTGATTAAACATGTTGTTTTTGTACGATCTATTGAGCAGAAGCTGCTCCAGGATAGTCAAATAACAACATGCTTCCTTGACCTTTGCTTACCAAACTCCAAGCTTCTATCTCAAAGGTAATCACCACTATCCCGCAGGTCGGCATGGTATAAACACCCTCATCGGCAAGGTATCCCGCTAATGCTGATATTTCCGGGTTGTGGCCGAAGATCGCTGCCGAGTCAGCACCATTATCCAACCCATTTACAACACTTAAAAGTGCCGGAATGCTCGCATCGTAGAGTGTTGATTTCTCTACTATGCTGTGGTGTTCCTTATCCCAAATACCAGCAAATATCTTTGCTGTTGAAATCGCCCTTATGGCCGGGCTACTTACCATCAGATCTGGGATCAACTTTCTATTTCGAAGACGAAAAGCCATTTCTTGAGCCTCATTTACCCCAACGCTGTCCAGTGTCCGATCAAAATCCATTAGTCCAAGAGTGCCGCTCCTTGCGTTTGCGTGTCGTATAAGGATAAGTTGTTTGCTCATATTTTAGGATCTTTCTATCCTAACACCAATAGCGTACCAAAATGCGCCGTTAGTTATTGATGAAGTCTGTTATCATCCCATTTGGAATGTCTTTCATGCATTTGAAGTGTCCTAGTGGACAAGCTTCACGGCCAAACTTAGAGCAGGGGCGACAGGGCAGCTCGATGCCGGCTTCGAGCGAATGTGTTATTTTATATGGAAAAACACCAAGCAATTCTGGGGCAGTACTTCCCCAGATGGACACTAGGGGCATGTTAAATGCTTCAGCGATATGCGTAAGTCCAGTGTCAAAACCGATGACTTTTTTAGCCTTTGAAACAATGAACACAGATTGATCCAGGTTGGTCTTACCACATGTCGAGTAAACCTTGTCCCCCAGGGCATCTTGTATAATTTTTGCATTCTCCAGCACATCATTTCCGCCCAGAAGAACAATCGGATCATGGATATCACGGCAAATTTCAATCACCTTTTCCACCGGCATACGTTTAGTGAAATGGGTTGCACCAATAATAAATGCTACGTAAGCTTCTGAATGGCTCTGAGGCAGTAGCTCTTCAATGTTGTATGACTTAGCCACACGATAGTCGATAGGTTTGTCGTCGTTCTTTATACCCAAGAACTTTACTGCTTTGAGATACCGATCAACAAGGTGCTCCTTTGGATAAAGGCTGGTCCATTTGAATTTCAAGCCAAGCCATTTTCTAAGACGATCCTTCTTATAAGTAGATGCAGGTAAGCCCGTAGCCAGTTTGATGATGGTTGTGCGTAAATTGTTATGAAGATCGATGATAAGATCAAATCGTTCTCCTTTAATGTCGGATAGGGTATCCTTCAACTTTGGCTTAAGCAAGTGCAGTTTATCCAGGTATGGATTGTTTTCGTAGATGTACTTAAACTGTTCCTTCGTCAAGAAGTGAATTTCAGACCCAGGAAGTTGCAGCTTAAGGCAACGAACCACAGGAGTAGTATAGATGATGTCTCCCATGGAGCTGAACCTGATTACCAGAATTTTCTTGGGCTGTTTCAATCGTAGAAGTTTTGCTTAACGCAAAGTTATAAAAACATTGTCATTCCTGTTAAGGCGCCGGATACGGTAGTACTCAATCGTCCTAACCAGCTTTGATTTTTTCAATAATCGCACTAGAGGAGTAACCAGGTAAGAAGCTAAGGATTTTAACCTCACCACCATTAGCCAGAACTTCCCTGGCGCCGGCAATCTGATGCACTTCGTAGTCGCCGCCTTTCACTAACACATGAGGGTTTATTGATTTGACTAATTCAAGTGGAGTGTCTTCTGAGAAAAGTACTACTGCGTCGATGAAAAACATACTCGCCAACATAGCAGAACGGCTGCTTTCATTGTTAACCGGTCGATTTGGTCCTTTTAACCGCGATACGGAGCTGTCGCTATTTAATCCGATAATCAGGATATCGCCCAGACTTGCAGCCTCGGACAGATAGGCAATATGCCCTGCATGAAGCAAATCAAAGCATCCGTTTGTAAATACAATCTTTTTGCCTGCAGATTTCCATTCGGCCAGCTTTGCATTCAGAGATTCACTCTCTAGTATCTTGTGTTTTAAAATTTCCGCTGTGTTCATATGCTTTATACAAGTTAATAAAAAAAAGCTGGCCTGAGGTTTCAAGACGCGTTCTTGCCTCGGGTAAGCTTCATCGTTGTTGCAAACCCTTGTAGCAATTTATCGAAACAGCAATAAGGGCGGGGATGATGCTAGCTGGAAAGGGTTATATTTTAATACGCTGCATCAATAGCCTTGCAAAAAATGTGGCCGATCAGGATGTGCATCTCCTGGATCCTTGCTGTTGTATCATCCGGCACCACAATATTCAGATCACACAGTTCGTTCATTTCACCACCATCTCTGCCAGAGAGTCCGAGGGTAAGGCAACCATATTCTTTGGCCGTATGTAGCGCATGGATGACGTTTTTGCTATTCCCACTTGTAGAAATTGCGATAAACAGATCTCCAGGGCGAGCTAGTGCTGCTATCTGTCTGGAAAATACATGATCATAACCGTAATCGTTTGAAATCGCCGTTAAAGCCGAAGTGTCCACGGTAAGTGCAATAGCAGGTAGGGCCTTACGTTCCTTTACGTACCGGCCGGTTAGCTCTGCCGCAATGTGTTGTGCATCAGCTGCACTGCCACCGTTTCCGGCGATAAGCACCTTTGATCCCGCTTGTAGTACCTCCGTTAACATGTCCGTGCCCTGTTGAATTGCCGGTATCAGCTGTTCTATAACGCGTGTAAGGGTTTGTTGATGGCTTTGCAGTTCTTCCGCGATCATTATTTGGTGTTTTTTATTGCATTTATAATTTCTTCAATAGACGTGGTGGCACTACCAATCTGCCTGATCACAATGGAGGCAGCAAAGTTAGCATATCTGCAGGCATCTTCGATGTCGAATCCCAAGGACAGGCAGTAGGCAAGTGTGGCCATTACGGTATCACCTGCACCAGTAACATCATAAACCTCTGTAGCTACTACGGGTAAAATCTTCGACCCATCCGGTGTGATGATTGCGATGCCACCTTCAGAAAGCGTTACAATAAGGTACGCAGACGATGTGCATTCGAAAATCACTGCGGCAGCTTTCTCCAAGTCAATCTGAGTATTTACCCTGGCGGTCTTTGCGGCTTCGGCCAGTTCTTTGCGGTTAGGTTTTATCAGGTATGCCCCTTGATACTTGCTATAATCAAGCCCTTTGGGATCGACTATAATCTTTTTACCAAAATCGTGGCAACGTGCAATAATCGCGGGCGACAAGTTATGCGTCAATAGTCCCTTATTGTAATCAGATAAGATTACGATGTCAGCATCCTGGATCGCTTGATCTAAGCCTGATAGAAACGTTTCACTTAACGCATCAGAAATATCATGGGTATCTTCCTTGTCAATCCGTACAATCTGGTGCGTACCAGCAATAACGCGGGTTTTAACCGTGGTGCTCCTGGAATCGTCCTTTATGATCAGCTTGGTATTGATATGCTTCTCCTGAAGAATCGTAATAATCTCTGAAGCAAAAATATCATCACCCAGCACACCAGCCAAGGTTACCTTAGCGCCAAGGTCAACCAGATTCGAAGCAACATTCGCTGCTCCACCGACTATTTTCCGCTCCCGTTGTACGTTTACGACAGGAACCGGGGCCTCCGGAGAAAGGCGCGTAGCACTTCCAAATATATAATCATCGAGCATCAAGTCACCGATAACCAGGATGTTCGGTTTAGGTCTGTTTAAATGTGCTTCGTGTAGTTTCTCTGCAAGCATGCAATTTTGTTAATTTTCAAATATAGAGATTAGAAAGCTGAAAAGCATGCTAAGGTCGTGCAAACGCTACTCAGGGTGCGTCCCGTAACTAAGCAGAGGCAAAAATTGCTAACATTCTAGGACTACCATTTTATTAAAAATCCTGAAGAATATCAGTCTTCGCCTTCCTCAACTGCACCAGGCCATCTATTTCAAAGGGATAATAGGTGCATAAAAATTTAGATCATGGCCTTGCGCTTGTCGAAATATCTGGTAATCTCTTCAAGGCTGAGTGCATTGAGACAGCTTTTTGCCTCAAGTCCACCTTTTCTACCAACATAAACGCCATAATGCATATCCCTGAACTTTTCCATTCTGTGTGCATCAGGATTTATCGACAACAGCACGCCTTTTTCCAGCGCATAGCGATGCCATCTCCAATCCAGGTCCAGACGCAGTGGGTTTGCATTAATCTCAATCACGACCTTGTTTGCAGCACAGGCATCAATCACCTTTGCGTAGTCAATATCGTAGCCTTTTCTACTGAGTAGCAATCTGCCAGTAGGGTGGCCCAGGATCGTGGTATATGGATTTTCAATTGCTTTGATCAATCTGGCTGTTGCTTTCTGCTCATCCATGCGAAGGTTGCTGTGAACCGAGGCAACCACAAAATCAAACGAGCGCAATACCTCGTCACTATAGTCCAGCGACCCGTCGTTCAGGATATCGCTTTCGATCCCTTTAAAAATCTTGAAAGGTCCCAGCTTCTCGTTAAGCGCTTCAATTTCCCGTTGCTGCGCCTCTACACGGGGTTCGTATAAACCTTTAGCATAGAAAGCCGACTTGGAATGGTCACAAATGCCGAGGTACTCCAAAGAAAGTTCATCCCGGCAGTATAGCGCCATTTCCTCAAGCGTGTGTACACCATCACTCCATGTCGAGTGATTGTGCAGGCTGCCTTTCAAATCCGAATAGGTGATTAAAGCTGGTAAACTTCCTTGCTGTGCACGTGTGAGCTCGTCCAGACCTTCACGCAATTCCGGCAATATATAGCTCAGGCCTGCTTTTTCATAGATTTCTTCTTCAGTCGAGAATGGCCCCTCGCCAACAAGCGCTAAAACCTGGGTAACATGATTAGCTGCACCGGTCAGTGTAAAAAACTCTAAGGCAAATGCTGCCTTGGTAACAATGTGTAGCTTTATCTTCAAACCAAAGGGGCTGTCGGCGACAAAAACGCCTTCGCTTTCCGCAGTAAAAACAAGCGGACTATATCCGCTGATCTGCTTCCAAGCCAGCTCTGGATCGTCTGAACCCACTACAAACACTAGATCTTCAATGATCTCGCAGTAACGACGATAGTCGCCTGCAATTTCAATAAGCGCGGCTGGTTCCAGATTACTCAGCCAGAGCGCCAGTTCCTCTTTTATCTCCGTAGCAAGTGGCTCAGCCTGAGCGTATAGGAATTTGCCCGTTCCCGCCATATTGAATTCAATAAGCCTTTTTACCTCATCCTGTGTCTTTAAACCAAAGCCTTTGGCCTCAATCAAGCGGTTTTCATTACAGGCATAGTAAAGTTCACCCAGGTTTTCAATGCCTAGTTCTTTCCAAATGGTCAGAATCTTCTTCGGGCCAAGGCCTTTTAAGCTTAGCATTTCAATAATACCTTCGGGGATTTCTGCCGATAAGCGTTCAATATCCGAGAGCATACCGGTTTGTAACACTTCCCAGACTTTCGCAGCCGTGCTTTTACCCAAACCCTCAATCTGGCTTATTTCTTCCAGCGACTTACTACTGATCGGATAGGGGAGCTTATCTATCTTAATTGCAGCATTTGCAATCGTTTTGATCTTAAAAGAATTCTCCTGCTGCAGCTCCATCAATTGTGAAAGCAGGCGGAAAGTACGAGATATGGTTTTATTTTCCATGAACCGCTAAATTAGAAAAAAAGGCATAAAAAAATCCCCATCTGCATTACAGAAGGGGATTTTCAATCATTATCAAAGCTTAATTTACTCGAATTTCGTAGGGTAATCGTGCTTGTAAACCAGAGTTTAATATTGCCTTTTTCATCTGTTGATAGATCATGTAATTATCCCCAAGCTCTTCCTTGGCAAAGTACACGCGTACTTTATCTTCAGCATTAGATAAAAACTGGTTCAAAGGCGCGATCTTGTCCGGGTATTCAATAACCCTGAAGTTCTTCAACCCCGCCTTCTTTGCAGCAGCATTTATCGCATCCTGGAAGTTGCCCAAACGATCAGCCAGTCCGATTTTCACCGCATCTGTTCCAACCCAAACGCGTCCGCCGCCAATAGAATCAACGGCAGCTTTCGACTTGTTTCTGCCAGAAGCTACGCGGCTAAGGAAAGTATCATATACATGATTGATGTCAGACTGAATTAATTGTCTTTCAGAAGGGGTAAGGGGACGGTAGGTACTCATGATGTCTGCATATTTCCCGGTTTTAACATTGTCGAATGTGATACCCAGTTTATCATTAAGCAGATTCTGGAAGTTGGGAATGATACCAAATACCCCTATAGATCCTGTAATGGTATTAGGTTGTACAAAAATTGAATCTGCTGCAACACCCATGTAGTAGCCACCAGAAGCTGCCACATCACCAAAAGATGCGATAACGGGTTTTACTTTCTTGCTCAATTCGACCTCACGCCACATTACATCTGAGGCCAGTGCACTTCCACCGCCACTGTTGATACGCAAAACGATCCCTTTAATACTGCTATCTTGTCTGGCCTTCCTAATTTCACGGGAAATCCGTTCCGAGCCAATCGATTCATCAGAACCTTCGCCTCCAATGATGTCGCCATTAGCATAAATCACCGCAATTTTATCTTTGGTTGAGTAGTCAGCGGATGATACATTTTCTGCGTAATCGTTGATAGAAACGGTATTCAAGGTCTTTTTGCCTGCACGGCCACTTAGTTTTTTCAACTCCTCAATTACTTCATCCTTGTAACGTAAGCCATCAACCATCTTGTAGGTTAGTGCATCATCAGCAAGCTGTATTCTGTAGTCATTCGCGTAAGCATATAAGCTGTCTTTTGCAATTTTGCGCGATTCAGCAACTGCAGACAAGAATACATCATACAAACCGCCAACGTATGCATTTACCTGCTTGCGGTTAAAATCACTCATCTTTTCATTTATAAATGGCTCAACCGCACTTTTATAATTACCCACACGGATAATTTGTGCCTCCACGCCAAGTTTCTCCAGGGCGCCCTTGAAGAACATCAGTTCAGAACTGAAACCTTTAAATTCCATAGCACCCTGTGGATTTAAATAAACCTTATCTGCTGCTGAGGCGAGGTAATAAGCATCCTGGTTATAAAGTTCGCTGTAAGCCACAATGGTTTTTTTGCTTTTGCGGAAATCAAGCAATGCGTCCCGAACTTCCTTTAATGTTGCTTTACCGGTAGCCGGAGCAGAAACATTCAGATAGATACATTTGATGTTGTCATCTGTCTTAGCCTCTTTCAATGCCTTGATGAGGTCGTAGAAACCTATCGACTTACCCGACATGGAACCGAGGAATGGAAGATTATCGAATTTATTATCGGGAGTACGTTCTAGAATTGCCTGATCCAGGTTCAGAATGAGCACAGAATTACTGGTCGTCTCTACTTTTTTATCCTTGCTGATTGTGGACAGCATACCCGCTAAAATGACGAAACAGAAGATAATCACTAGGACAATTGAGATAACGAATCCGACAACCGTAGCAAAAACATACTTAAAAAATTCTCTCATGTGAAGGTTTAGTATTTAATTTGTAAATATAGTAATAAGGACTTCGGTTTAATATGGTTTTAGAGTACAAAGAGGTCTATATGTTACTGGGAAGTAATTTGGGCGACCGTGAATTAATGATGCGGCAGGCAATTGAAAGGATTGAAGCAGAGATTGGTGATGTATGTTTGCGTTCATCGTTGTACGAAACCGCGCCCTGGGGCAACACAGCGCAGCCCGCGTTCCTCAACATGGCAATTATGGTGCAAACTTCTTTAAGCGCCTTAGAAGTTCTAGAAAAGGCTTTAAACATTGAAAAGCAACTTGGCAGGCAACGCACAGAGCGCTGGGGCTCCAGAACCATTGATATAGACCTGATCTTCTATGCATCAGCGATTGTAAATGTTGAAGGTAAACTCACCATTCCGCATCCAGAGATGCAAAACCGCAGATTTGTGCTCGAGCCATTAGCAGAAATTGCCGCAACATACATCCATCCGGTGCTCAACAGCAAAGTAGAAGATTTGTTGCAATCTTTACATGATGATACAGCCGTTAAAAAAATATAATTTCTAATATTGCACTATGATCGATAAAGCAAAAAATGCTGAACCTTTAGACCTATCCTATTTAAGGGATATGTCGGGTGATAGTATAGAATTCATGATTGAAATGCTTGAAATGTTTAAGCAGCAAACTCCAATCTACATAGACGACCTATCCCGGGCACTTGAAGAAAAGAACTGGCCAAAGGTTTCCAGTTGTGCGCATAAAATAAAACCCACGTTTGCTTACGTGGGTCGTGACGATGCTAAAAATCATATGCAGCTTATGGAGGTAAATGCACGCGATCAGAAAGATCTGGAAGCATTGCCGGCAGCCCTTGAAGAACTAAACAGCTTTATTGCAATCCTCAATGTGCAGATTGATACTGCAAAGTCAGAATTAGAAAAGCAGCTTTAAACAGCTGCTATTTTAAATTCATAGCTTTCCATAATCAGGTTGGCTAATAATTGCTTACAAGCACGATCAACTTTTTCGCTCGCTTCTGCTTCACTTTCCGCCTCAACTTCCAGGCTGATGTGTTTACCGACACGCACATTGGTGATTTCGCCTAAACCAATATTTTTCATGCTACCAGTTACCGCTTTTCCCTGAGGGTCAAGAATCTCTTTTTTTGGCATTACGTCGATCTGTGCAATAAATTTCATTGGTCTATTTTTTAAATGATGTTAGTTATATGGGTTGTTTCTAAAATGAACAAAAGAACTCAAAATGTAGAGCACCAATACAAATGGTATGGCCACAAATTTAAGAAAAGCAATCAATACTGCCGATATAATCAGAAAAACGAATTTCGTTTTATTATCCGCCCAGGCCATTGTTCCAAACTTCAGGGAGAAAATTCTGATCTCAGAGATCAGCAACCAACTCACCAGTACAGTGATACCAACCAGCAGCAGGGGAGAGCCAATAAGTCCGGGGTATTGCAACTGAATGAAGGGCAGGGATACAATAAACAGGGTGTTCATTGGCGTATTTAAACCTATAAAGTCCTCTGTTTGTCTCGTATCGATGTTGAATTTTGCCAGACGTAATGCAGAGAATATGGTAATTAAAAATCCGAAGTAAGGTAAATACGCGATGTCGCTTTGTGTCTGTTCAAGCAACTTAAACATCACAGCACCTGGTAAAAAACCAAAGCTTACCATATCCGCAAGGGAGTCGAGCTCTTTGCCAATCGGCGATTTCACATTCAGCATGCGAGCCAAATTGCCATCGAAAAAGTCAAAAATCCCTGAAATCAGCACGGCATAAGCCGCTACGTCCAGCCGGTTATTAAAAGCAAAAACAACCCCAATACAACCAGATAATAAGTTGGCACATGTTAATGCATTGGGGATATGTCTTTTTATCATTCTATTTAGCTATTCATTGAAATAAGGAACTCTTCATTGCTCTTGGTATTTCGGATCTGAGCCTGAACAAATTCCATTGCTTCCTGCGCATTCATGTCAGCTAAATGGTTACGTAAAATCCAAACACGTTGTAACGTATCTCTATCGTGTAGTAAATCGTCTCTTCTGGTACTAGAAGCGGTAATATCAATTGCAGGGAAGATACGTTTGTTCGATAACTTACGATCTAGCTGAAGTTCCATGTTACCGGTTCCTTTGAATTCTTCAAAGATCACTTCATCCATTTTAGAACCTGTTTCGGTAAGTGCCGTAGCTAAAATGGTTAATGAACCACCTTTTTCAATATTACGTGCTGCTCCGAAGAAGCGTTTTGGTTTATGAAGGGCATTTGCATCCACACCACCAGATAAGATCTTGCCTGATGCTGGTGCAGTAGTATTGTATGCCCTGGCCAGACGGGTAATGGAGTCTAACAGTATTACTACATCATGTCCGCACTCAACCAGGCGCTTTGCTTTTTCAAGCACGATATTGGCGATCTTAACGTGTCTTTCAGCAGGCTCATCAAAAGTAGAAGCAATAACTTCTGCTCTCACGCTACGTGCCATGTCAGTTACCTCTTCCGGACGCTCATCAATCAAAAGAATGATCAGGTAAACTTCAGGATGGTTTTTAGCAATTGCATTTGCAACTTCTTTTAACAGGTTCGTTTTACCTGTTTTCGGCTGCGCTACAATCAAACCACGCTGACCTTTACCAATTGGTGTAAAAAGGTCAATGATCCTGGTAGAGTAGTTGTTCGTTTCGGTGAAGAGGTTTAAGCGTTCCTGTGGGAATAACGGGGTTAGATAGTCGAAAGGAACGCGGTCCCTTACGTCTGCCGGCGTGCGACCATTGATGGTTTCCACGCGAACCAATGGGAAATATTTTTCACCTTCTTTGGGCGGGCGGATACTACCTTTTACAGTATCACCGGTTTTAAGTCCGAATAATTTTATTTGCGACTGCGATACATAAATATCATCCGGAGAGGATAGGTAGTTGTAATCTGCAGATCTTAAAAAGCCATAACCGTCGGGCATGATCTCCAATACACCTTCATTGGTGATGGTATTATCGAAATCAAGATTCGAGTAGCTATTTTCCGCTTGTTTAGTATGATTAGGGTTTTTTGGCCTGTTTTCTTCGCGGGCGGGTCTTGCCTCTTTCTGTTTCGCAGGTCTGTTCTGGTTACCGTCAACTTTGTTACGGTGCTGCCCAGGTTTTTCCTCTGTGCGGGCTGCAGCTTGTTCTGCAGGGACAGCTGTGCTTACTTCAGGCACTGCTTCCACGTTCTCTACCGGGCTAGCTGCTTCGGTTACCTGCTCTACTTCAGGCAACACTTGCACGTCATTTTCCCGGGCCAGTTCAGGGGCGAAAAGGCCAGCAGAAGGCGCATTGTCGTCTTTTGCGGCTATTCTGGTACGCTTGCGAACCGGTTTATCTAAAGTTGCAGACTTGGTTAACCGGGCTTTAGGGGCTTTTACTTCAGCCACTGCTTCGGCAGGAGCACCAAGGGTTTCCTGTTCAGCAATCTGCGATATAATTTCAACTAATTCTGGTTTGCGAAGAGTGTCTGTATTTAAAATGCCATTAGCTTTTGCAAGCTCACGCAGTTCAGCCGTAAGCTTTTCATTTAATTCTGTTTTGTTAAACATTATATGGTTGTAGAGAAATTTGTATAAAGGAAGTTTTCAATTGTATAAAGCAATTAAATGCAATTAAAAAGGTAAAATAGTACAGTTTTAAAAATCGAGATTTTCTGATTGTTCAGATGAACTATAGAGAATTATGCTGCAATTGTATGTATAACTTATCTATTCTCCAAAAAAAACTCAAATTAACAGGTACGTTTTTCTCGTTCTACCACCAATTCAGTGCCAATTTACATAGATAAATTGTCATATTTGTGCCCAAAATACCTCATATGAATAAAGATCAACTATTTGAGCAGATAAAAATTAAGAAATCTTTTTTGTGCATTGGCCTTGATCCGGCACTTGAAAAGCTTCCTAAACATTTATTAAAGTACGAAAATCCTGTACTAACGTTCAATAAAGAGATCATTGATGCTACTAAAGATTTGTGTGTAGCTTACAAGCCAAATACTGCTTTTTATGAGTGTATGGGTTTAAAAGGCTGGGAAACACTGATTGAAACCTGGAAATATATTCCCCAGGATATCTTTAGTATTGCCGACGCGAAAAGAGGCGACATCGGTAACACTTCTGCCATGTATGCTGAAGCATTTTTTAATCTGGCACAATCAGGGATGAGTTTCGATGCGATTACGGTTGCTCCTTATATGGGAAAGGACTCCGTAGAACCTTTCCTAAAATTTGAAGACAAGTGGGTGATTTTGCTCGCGCTAACATCTAATAGCGGCAGTAATGATTTCCAGCAGCAACAGGCGGCAGAAGGGAAGCTATATGAAAATGTGCTTCAAACCGCCTCAACATGGGCCAATAGCGAACAAATGATGTACGTTGTGGGTGCAACTAAGGGTGCTGAATTTAAGAACGTGCGCAAATACGCGCCAGATAATTTCCTGCTTGTTCCTGGTGTTGGTGCACAGGGAGGAAGCTTGGATGAAGTCTGCGAAAACGGTCTTAACGATCAGTGTGGATTGCTTATAAACTCGTCCAGAGGTATTATATACGCCGGTGATGGTGAAGATTTCGCCGAAAAGGCCCGTGAGGAAGCACTAAAACTTCAAATTGAAATGGAAGCATGGCTGCGCCGTGCCAATATCCTATGATCTCTACAAAATTAGATGTCAAACTGGCATTTGCGATGCTCGGTGTTGCGGTGATTTGGGGAACTACCTACCTCGGTATCCGCATTGCCGTACACAGCATACCGCCTTGGTTTGTTACAGCGATACGCCAGAGTGCCGCTTCCATTATTTTGCTTGTCTATCTGCTGCAACGAAAGGAACTGGCCTGGATAAGCTGGGCACATGCGCGGCGACAAATGTTGCTTTCCATATTAATGATTGTCGTAGCAAATGGCTTCACAACGGTTGCGGAAAAGAACATCTCCTCGGGCCTTGCCTCACTGCTCAATTCTCTTTCACCCTTATTCGTCTTTGTCGGCAGCGTCATGGTCGGCATCCAAAAACCGTCCGCAAAGGGAATTGCAGGCGTAATACTCGGTCTTCTGGGCATTGCGTTTATTTTCCGCGATGGCTTAAAAGATCTGCTTGATCCCGACTACCGCCAAGGCATTATGATCATGGGCTTTGCGGTTACCGGCTGGTCCATTGGCACCATTTACATCAAAAAACACACGCATAAAACGCCAAATATCTTCCTGGATCTATTCTATCAATTTGCCTTCTCTGCCTTAGTTCAGCTCCTGCTTGCCTTTGTCTTTTCGGGTGATACGGATTTCCGGACCTGGGAAATACAAGGTTTAGCCGCCGTGTTATACCTCGGGGTGTTTGGCTCGGTAATCGGATTTTTCTGCTACCATTATGTTCTGAAAAGGGTAACTGCCATTCAAGCCAGCATACTCTCTTACTTTAACACCATTATTGCGATCTTCCTTGGATGGTTAATTCTAAATGAAGAGATCACCATTGATCTACTATTTGCAACAGCTTTAATCATCACCGGTGTGTTTATTACAAATTACACCAGGAGGGAAAATAATTAACCTTGTAAATAATTAATTCTTTTCAGTTAAGTTTACCTTTATGGATTTAAAGGAAGACTTTCTAAGCTTTATCTGGCAGTTCAGGCAATATGCCGCACAGAACCTGGCCACAACAGCAGGTGAGCTGCTGCAGGTGTTACAGGTCGGGCAACCGAACAAACACGCTGGACCTGATTTCTTTAATGCGAAAATCATCGTGGCAGGTACCACCTGGAGTGGAAACGTGGAGATACATGTCCGATCTTCGGAGTGGAATGGCCACGGTCATGAACAGGACCAGGCCTACAATAACGTGATTTTACATGTTGTGCTTGAAAATGATCTACCGGTAAAACGTGCCGATGGATCCTTTATGCCTACCCTCGAACTCAAATCCATCTTTCACCAGCATATTCTAGAGAACTATAATGGTTTGGTAGAGGTACGTCGTCCCTTTCCCTGTTATGCACAAATGGGATCTGTGGATCAACTTGTAATGCAAGGTGCCTTTTCAAGAGCCTTAGTAGAGCGAATGGAATTTAAGTCGCGGGAAGTTCAGGACAAATTAACACACCATAAAGGCGATTGGGAAGCTACATTCAACTTCTTTCTGGCAAGAAGTTTTGGCTTCAAAGTAAATTCGCTTCCTTTTGAATTACTGGCTACATCTTTTGATATGCAGCTTTATTCCAAATACCGCGATGCCCCGCTTCAAACCGAAGCACTAATCTTTGGACAAGCAGGATTTTTAAATCGTCCCTTCTCCGATCCATACCCGGCACAACTGCGCAGGGAGTACCTGTTTTTGAAGCAGAAACTGAATCTTCAGCCGATAGAGCAATCCCTATGGAAGTTTTTAAGAATGCGACCCACAGGTTTCCCTACGGTACGTATAGCCCAATTTGCGGCCTTAATGAACCGGTCCGAACATTTGTTTTCAAAAGTGCTGCATGGCGGCGATCTCGATTATATGAAAAGTATTTTTATCCAGCTTCCAATACATTCCTATTGGCATGGACATTATCATTTTGAAAAGCAGGCACCTGCCTTTGTGCCGCAGTTGGGTATGGCTTCGATTGAAAGTATCATCATCAATGCAGTTTGCCTGATCATGTTCAGCTATGGTCGCCTAATGGATCAGGAACACTACATGAATAAAGCCTTGCATTTTCTGGAGCAGCTGGCACCAGAGAACAACCATATATTGCGGCAGTATAAGACTGCCGGTGTGAAAATCGAATCGGCGTTCGCCTCGCAAGCCATACTTCAGCTTAATAGAAATTACTGCAGCAAGATGCGATGTTTGCAGTGTGGGATCGGCGTATCAATCTTGAAAAAGGTGTAGACCAGCAATCCTGTTATCGTGGGGTTGACAAGGGGTTAACAGGGGGTTGACAAGGGGTTGACAAGGCTAAAACCTTGTTAACCCCTTGTCAACCCCCTGTGAATACCTCGGGAATATCGAATCTTGTTATATTCGGGAATTGAGTTGGGTCGCCTGCTTAGCACCAGCGGTCAAATTGCTCAACTGGCTTGCGTTTTTCACCTCTAACACTTTAAAGGTTCTTAATCCATTAGGCATTTCCCATTGTATCTCGGCACCTGTTCTGTAGCCGAAAAGTGCTATGCCAATGGGTACATAAATTGATAGTTTCCCTTCCCGCATATTCGCCTGATTTGGGTTTACCAGCTGGTAGTTGAACTCCTGTCCAGTTTCCATGTCTTTGAACCGCACTTCAGAATATAAAGTGATCACATCTTCAGGCAGTTCTTCAGATTTTAGGACGATGGCATTTTTCAACTCGTCTTTTAGCTTAAGCTGATTGAATGCGGATAGGTTTGTGCTTGATTTTAGGTGTGTTTTTAGAAGGTCCAGGTTTTTCCTGGAAATCATCAAAGGTTCCTTTTTCATAAGATTTTAGATTAATAATTTTCGGACAGCAGCTGTCCGGTTTGCAAATGAATATTTGTGGTACAGCAAAACTTAGCCATAACAAAAATGCTTGAGTATGTACCCCAAGCCAGGTTGTGTTAAGGCCGGGGTTTACTTAATAAAGTCTTTACTGCTTTTAAGAAATGAGTCACCTAAACCGTGCTTTAGGACAAGTACACGGCAGTACATAGCCAGGGCCATGCGCAGGGATTGCGCATAGTGTAAGGTATCTGGGATATATAGCTTTTCTGGTCTCACAAATGCCAAGATAAGGGATAAAGTTTTAAAAAGCGAATTTTAAAACGGAAATGTGCTTATAATCAGGTTTATACCAAATTTCAGCGCTCGCTTGTTTTCCCTTTATCTTACTTGAAAAGATAAATCTGGATGTTTGATGTTGGAATTATTTTTGTTAGATTTAATAAACCATGCAGGCGGACGTTAAGCATTAATAAGATCACAATGTTTCAAAAGCTCATTACCTTTTTTGAAAAACAAAGCTTTGGTGTTTGCACCTATCTTGCTGACAAACTTGACATGTCAATCAGCAAAATACGGCTATTCTTTATCTACGCTTCGTTCCTTGCTGTAGGATTTCCAATTGTTTTCTATGTGCTTGCTGCGATTGTCTTAGACATCAGGCATTACGTCAAGAAGATCAGGCTCAGGATTTGGGATCTATAGTTAATGTCTATATTAATTCCCCAGACATACAAGTATATCTTTTATATTTGTTGATCATATTACTTTTTACCTAAAATGGCGCAAAGGGCAAACCAATTTAAGTCTAATTCCTTCAAAAACGATTCTTCAAATAAGCAGTTTTCTAACCGGTTTGCTGGAGAGAAGAAGTCCCGCCTTAGTGTGCTGCCTTCACTTGATCTTCAGGATGGAAGGTTTATCAAGATCCTTGGACTGTTCTTCGTTGTACTTTCACTATATTTTTTGATTGCCTTTACCTCGTATCTGTTTACCTGGCAGGAAGATCAAAGCTATGTCATTGATGCAAATGGCGGTTGGGGTAACTTATTCAAGACTGCGGAAGAACTGAAAGTATCGAAAGCTGCTCCAATGGTACAGAACTGGCTTGGTAAGTTTGGCGCGTTGCTGTCACACCAATTTATCTATGAGTGGTTCGGCATCGCCTCATTCCTTTTTGTACTTGTTTTCTTTGTAATCGGCTACCGTTTGCTGTTCAAGGTTAAGATTTTCGGGCTTGAAAAAACCTTTGGTTACAGCTTGTTTTTTCTGCTGTTCATATCTTTAAGCCTTGGATTTGGTCATGCTTTCTTCGGCAATGCGCCTCATTACCTGGAAGGCGAATTTGGTTTTTGGACCAACGAATTGCTTACCGCTCAAATCGGGGTGGCAGGTGTTGCAGGTTTAATAGCCTTTTTAGCTTTATCAATTTTGATCATAGCATATAATATCGACTTCAAGATTCCGGAGCTTAAACGTCGCGCAAGTGATAAGGACGATAATGAACCTGAGGTGCCGGAAAATATAGGTCTGGAAGAAGAGCAACCTTCCAGACCTGTAGAATTCAACGTGAATACCAGTAGGGCACAGCAGACAAGAAGAGCAGAGAATGTGGTGATTAACCCTGAAAAGCCCAAACCGGCTTTTGAGCATGAGATCCTGCCCTCAGCTGCTACTGCCGCCACACTTGCTTCAAATACTTTTGCGCCCACAGCTGCTGCTGCTCCGTTGACAACAACGCTAGAGGCCAATACACCAATCGTGCTGTCTACGACTGTTGATAAGCCAGCCGCAATACGCCCAAACCTACAATTCGACAAGTCCACGGAGGAAGAACCTGACAAACCGGTTCCTCAACTTACGATAGAGAAAACAGAAGAGGAAAAGAAATCTGAACAGTTGGTTGAACAATTTGGAACTTATGATCCAACCTTAGACTTAGCAAGCTATAAATATCCTCACCTGGAACTATTGGAAAACTATGGCTCTAATAAGATTTCCGTTAACGCAGATGAGCTTGAAGCAAATAAGAACAAAATCGTTGAAACGCTTAACCATTACAATATCGAGATTGACAAGATAAAAGCCACCATCGGGCCGACAGTAACCTTGTACGAGATCATTCCGGCACCAGGTGTCCGTATTTCGAAGATCAAAAACCTGGAAGACGATATCGCTTTAAGTCTTGCCGCGCTTGGTATCAGGATCATCGCACCAATGCCGGGCAAAGGAACCATCGGTATTGAGGTGCCAAACATGCATCCGGAGATGGTTTCCATGAGAAGCATTCTGGCGACTGAAAAGTTTCAGACTACGACCATGGACTTGCCGATTGCTCTGGGGAAGACGATTTCCAATGAGGTATATATTGCAGATCTTTCGAAAATGCCACACTTACTGGTTGCCGGTGCTACCGGCCAAGGGAAGTCTGTGGGTATAAATGCCTTACTCGTATCTTTGCTATTTAAAAAACATCCATCCCAACTGAAGTTTGTGCTTGTGGATCCAAAGAAAGTGGAGTTGACCTTGTTTAATAAGATCGAACGTCACTTCCTTGCGAAATTGCCCGGAGAAGCGGATGCGATCATCACAGATACGAAGAAAGTAATTAATACGCTGAACTCCCTGTGTATTGAAATGGATCAGCGTTATGACTTGCTGAAAGATGCCCAGGTTCGTAATCTGAAAGAATATAATGACAAGTTTATTCGTAGAAAGCTGAATCCGAATAATGCACATCGATTCCTACCATACATTGTATTGGTGGTGGACGAGTTTGCCGATCTAATGATGACAGCCGGTAAAGAGGTGGAGACGCCTATTGCGAGGCTTGCACAGCTTGCCCGTGCCGTAGGTATACACCTGGTGCTTGCAACACAAAGACCTTCAGTAAACATCATTACCGGTACCATCAAGGCCAACTTCCCCGCTCGACTGGCATTCAGGGTACTTTCGAAGATCGACTCACGGACCATTCTGGACAGTGGTGGTGCAGATCAGTTGATTGGTAGGGGAGACATGCTGTTATCAACCGGGAACGATCTGATCAGGCTTCAATGTGCATTTGTAGACACGCCGGAGGTAGACCGCATCTCCGAGTTCATTGGAAATCAGCGTGGATATCCGGAGGCTTATCAGTTGCCGGAATACATTGATGAAGCTGCGGAAAACTCCAAATTGGAATTCAGCGCTTCGGAACGGGATGCTATGTTTGAGGATGCTGCAAGGCTGATCGTGATGCACCAGCAAGGCTCTACATCCTTGATCCAGCGGAAGCTTAAACTGGGTTACAACAGGGCGGGCCGGATCATTGATCAGTTAGAGGCTGCGGGCGTTGTCGGCCCGTTTGAAGGCAGTAAGGCCCGTGAAGTTTTACTTCCAGATGATTACGCTTTGGAACAGTTCTTGAACAACCTGGATAAAGAAAACTAATATGAAAAAACTTGTTGCGTTGCTGTTTGCCTTCAGCCTTATAATTGGTACAGTCTATGGGCAAACAGATCCGAAGGCAAAAGCAATCCTGGCAGAAGTAAGCAAGAAATACCGCTCATACAATATCATTAAGGCTGATTTTAGCTTTAGCGTTGACAATAAACAAAACAACTTCAAGCAATCTGAAAAAGGTACTTTATACGCAAAATCTAATAGTAAAAAGTATAAAGTTACCATGACTGAGCGTGACCTGATCAGCGATGGCAAGGTACAATGGACCTATCTGAAGAACGACGATGAGGTGCAGCTGAGCAATGCCGATAATTCAGAAGATGCGCTGAATCCCGCCAATGTTTTCACCATCTTCGAAAAAGGATTTAAATACATCTATAATGGCGAGCGCAAGGCAGGTGCTAAGGTTTACCAAATGATTGATTTGTCGCCGCTAGATGCGAAGAAGCCTTATTTTAAGATCAGGCTAAGCATTGATAAAGCTGCAAAGCAGCTCGCAAACGTTGTCATTTTTGATAAGAATAGTAGCACATACACCTATACGATAACCTCTTTTACGCCGAACGCCAAGGTTCCCGAATCTACTTTCACGTTCAACGCTAAAAACTATCCTGGTGTTGAAATTGTAGATTTAAGGTAACCAGCACAGCATCGTATTTTGAAAATCACCTTTTTAGGAACAGGAACTTCACAAGGCATACCCGTTATCACCTGTAGGTGCGCCGTTTGTACTTCTAAAGATTTTAAGGATAAGCGTTTGAGAACTTCAGTTTTAATTGAAACTGATGATAAAACAATTGTCATTGATAGCGGTCCGGATTTCAGGTATCAAATGCTTCGTGCGGAGGCTACTGACTTGGATGCCATTCTTTTTACCCATGAACATAAGGATCATGTAGCAGGGATGGATGATATCAGGCCATTCAACTATATGCTGCATAAGAATATCGATGTTTATGCGGCGCCTCGCGTGCAGGAAGCCTTGAAGCGCGAGTTTTCCTATATTTTTACCAACGTTCAGTATCTTGGACTACCGAGGATCAACCTCAACACGATTACAGATGCAGCTTTTCAAATTGGTGCAAGCACCATAGTTCCACTGAAGGTTATGCACTACAAGTTACCCATTCATGGCTTCAGAATTGGCGATTTTAGCTACATCACAGATGCCAAGACCATTCCGGAAGAAACCATGAAACAGCTTCAGGGTACCCGCGTATTGGTTGTAAATGCATTGCAGCACACGGATCATATTTCTCATTTCAACCTGCAAGAAGCACTTGAATTTGCCCGAACGGTTGGCGCTGAGCAAACGTATCTCACCCATGTGAGCCATAATTTGGGTCGGCATGAAGAAGTTGAGAAGGACCTGCCAGCCGGTGTGTCGCTCGCTTATGATACTCTAAGTATCTTTATTTAAAACAAAGAATATATTGCCACTGTTAAAAGTTTTAAAAGAAACTTACTATGGCATATTCTGAAAACAAACCCACAAGAAGTAATTGGCTGCTGATACTGATCGTATTGGTGATTGTAGCCCTGATTGCATTTTATTTCCTTAGAGGTAAAAGCAACCCCGAAGTTGTTGCTGAAGCAGCAAGTGATTCCAGCACCGTAGAAAGTGTGATCAATGCCAACTGGAGCGGTGTAGATCAGATGAACTTACCGATCGAAACCTATGATGAGCTTGAAGATGCAGATATTGAAGTACATGGAAATGCACAGTATGCAATTTATAGCATCTCCGAAGCTGTATTGTTTGACTCCGGTCAAAGTCAGCTAAAATCAGGTGCAGAAGCCAAGTTGGAAAGGGTTGCCAAATCTGCGAAAAAGCGGTATCCTGATACCGACATTAGAATCATTGGACATACTGATGCGAGTGGTGACCAGGCTTCCAATAAGCAACTTGCAGAAGCACGTGCTGAAGCCGTGAAGTCATGGCTTACCAGCGAAGGAGATGTTAAGGCAGAGCGAATCTCCATTAATCCGGTCGGCGAAGCGAAACCTGTGGCCACGAATGCGACCGCTGAAGGCAGGGAGCAAAACCGCCGGGTAGAAATTGCAATCAAGAAGAAATAAGTGATTTATCCTGGAAGGTGCTCTCGCACCACATCTAGTATGATCTTAGGCATCAGAGGCTTTTTCAGCAGTTGAACAACGTATGGATTAGCCTCTGCTCGCTGTATGTCACTAAAGTCAAGCGTTGAGGAAAGCATTGCAATGATACATACATCGATAAGATCTTTTGGCAATCTCTTGTACTGTTCCAGGAACTCAAATCCATTCATATCTGGCATCTGTATATCCAATAAGATGAAGTCAGGAAGCGATACCGGATTCGTCAGATGAGACTTCAGGTGGTTTAAAGCTTCTTCTCCGGATCTGCATACGATTATATCATCGAACAGTTTAGTGATTCGGACAACCTTTTCATTGATCTTTAAATCAATTTCATTGTCGTCAATTAGCATGACTACTTTTGGAGCGTTAATTGGTTTTACCATTAGGGATCGTGATTTTAAATGTCGTACCTACAGCTAAATCTGAAGTAACTTCGATTTTGCCATTGATCTTATTTAAGGCCTCTTTTACAATGAACAAGCCTAAACCACTTCCATGATGGTTCTTGCTTTTAAAGAACTGATTGAATATTTTTTCCAGATGTTCATTTAAGATACCAATACCATTGTCGCTGATCGTAATTTCAGCTCGTTGGCCATCTACGTCAATGTCAATATTCACATATTTATTTGGCTCCGTAGATTTCTGATATTTTATCGCATTATTGATTAGATTCCCAAGTATAACCTCGATCCGGAAAGCATCATTATAAAAAGGAACTGGTTGGTTGATGTTTACGTTGAACTCGGTTTCTTTATCGGAATAGGAGTATAGACTAATCAGGTCCTGCACCAGCCCCCTAAATTCAACTGGACTATGCTCCGCTACGTTCTTGTTGTTCTTGTAATACTGGAGTGTCTTCTGAATATAGAAATCAAGTTTATTTGAGCAGATTTCAATAAGGTTCCAATACTCTCCGCTTGAATTATAGAGCCCTTCCATCTTTACCAGGTTTACAATTCCGATGACCGATACCAATGGTGCACGAAGCTCGTGAGAGATACTGTAGATGAACCTGTTCAGTTCGTCATTGGTCTTTTCCAGTTCAGATATCTTGTTTCTAAGATCGATCTTACTCTTGTAAGCATCATAGGCATTCTTGATGGAATTGTGTAGCTCCAGATCACTCCAGGGCTTAGTGATGTAGCGGTAAACATCGCCGTGATTGATGGCATCAGCAAGGGCTTCAATATCAGTGTAGCCTGTCAGTAAAATCCGTATTGGGTCAGGATGAGAGTCTTTTATACTCTTGAAGAATTGAACGCCAGTTGTTTCCGGCATCTTTTGGTCGGCGATGATAACATTGACTTCTATGTTTTGCAGAATCTTCAGTCCTTCAGCTGCTGAGAGGGCCGTATAGATTTCATACTGCCGCCTGAAGCTTGCTTTGAAGGCTTGTAGATTGTGTTCTTCATCATCAATGTAAAGAACCTTGACAGACGGAGTATCCATGATAAATCCTTTTTCTAATTTACAGGCAATGTAATAATAAATTCAGTACCCTCGCCAACATTCGATAAAACATCGATGTTGCCCTGATGACTTTCAATTATTCTGAAAACAATAGACAGACCCAATCCTGTGCCTTCACCGACATCTTTGGTGGTAAAGAAAGGCTCAAATATTTTCTGCTTGGTTTCTTCAGTCATTCCAGAGCCAGTGTCTTTGATGCTGACCTTAACGGTACTACCATCCTGCCAGGTCCGTACTGCTATTTGTTCCTCCTCGCGTTGTTCTGATTTGTTTTTGATCGCATGGATACCATTAGAAATAATGTTCATGAAGACCTGGTTAATCTTACCCGGTAAACACTCCACCAATGGAATGTCGCCATATTCTTTTACGACCTTTAGATTTGAAGGAAAAGTGCTTCGAAGTAAAACAAACGTCGAATCAATTCCCTCATTCAGGTTAATTGGCTTGGTATCGCTTTCATCCAACCGGCTGAAATTCTTCAGACTTCTGATGATTTCCGCTGTTCTTTTCGCACCTTCATCAATGCCGGACAAAAGGCCTTTGATTTCCGTCTGCACAAAATCAAGGTCTATCTGTTTTTTGAACTTGTCAATACTGTCTAGTTGTTCCTTAACGTCGGCGTTCGGATCTAGTTTTTCGTATTTGGTGATGATCTCGTTCAGGTCATCAATATCGAGTTGAAGCGGTTTGATGTTGGCTGTAACGAAGTTAATTGGATTGTTGATTTCGTGGGCAATCCCCGCAGTAAGTTGACCCAGACCAGCCATCTTTTCCGATTCTACGAGTTGCGACTGCGCATCCTTCAGCTCGCTCAGGGTTTGCTCTAAGGCTTCATTAGACTGCTGCAACTCCAAGGTTCGTTCGTTCACCTTTTTCTCCAACTCAAAGTTCTGTTCTAAAATGAGTTTCTCATTTTCCAAAGATATCCTAAGTGCCTCTTCCTGTGAGGCCTCTTTCTCTTTTTTCAGGATGTTGATCTTGTCTGCTAAAGCAAAGGAGAGTAAAATCACTTCTAATGCTGAGCCAAAAGGCATCATGTTGTAAGTGACCGTGTTGTATGGGAGTATGTTATAATCTTTTAGTACAAATATGCATAAGCCAAGCAGAAACACTATCCAGGCCCGGATAAAGAACTTGGCAGACTTATAACCATTATTATAGGTCTTAAAGGCAATAACCAGCATGTAGATCGCAATAACCATTGCCGTGATTTGCAGTAGTTGGTAGGAGTACATGAGTTCTCCCATGACCATCAGCAACAATGCGATACCATAGGGAATGTAGAATAAGCTCAGCATTCTGTTATGCTTAGGCAGGATTTCTTTTGTATGTAGAAACTTGCGCATAAACTCCAGCGCAGTCAGCGCTCCTAGTGGTGTCAGGATATAAACCGCGTGGGTAGAAAGCCACATATTTCCTGGCCAGAGGTATTTGAATGGAAAACCCTGAAAGTTCGCCTGCAGCAAGCCTATAAAGAACAAATAAACAATGTAATAGAGGTAGGTCTCGTCCCGGGTAGATAAGTACAGAAAGAGATTGTAGACGAACATGACACAGATAATACCTGCATAAACACCGAAAATGATGTAAGCATCTGAGTTCTTTTGCTGTAAACTTGCCTCTGTTGATAAGGTAAGCGGCACCTGTAGCTGCTCCGATCCCGCTATCCTGATGTAAATGGTATTGATTTCCTTAGGATTAGCATGGAAAAGGAAGGTGCTGAAAGGGTTATCAAATTCCCTGTCATAATATGGCCGCCGATCGCCGATTTTTTCTTCTTTAACGAGCTGGCCATGCTGAGCTACCTGGTAGAAGTCTACAAAGTCCAGCGTTGGAAGTCTGATCTGTAGAGCTAATTGCTTTGCGTCTGTAAGATTTTGAACATGTAATTTCAGCCAGTAAGCATTGTGGTTGATGCCAAGATTAGGCACATCTGTTTCCAGCAGTTCGAAACCGTCTTCTTTGATAACCTCTTTTATGGTTAACTGCTGTTGCGGATCGGTAAGTAGATAAACCTTCTTGCCGAAGTTGTTAAGGGTTTTATCTTCATTTAATTGGATGATCTCCTGTCCGATGGCAGACCAGAGAAGGCCTACCATCAGATAAATAAATGAAAATAATGCTTTGCTATTCATAGTTGGGTATTACTAGATGATAGTCGACTTCTAATTCACCCCTTGGTCCAAGTTCCATCGTTTTCTGCGTTGGGTTAGTACGAAGGTCGAAAATCCGGTCTCTGTCGTATTCGTCAGCTGTTTCCAATGTTTCCGCATTCATTTTCCGTAGCACGCGTGCGATGTAGTTTTCATTAGGGTAAATAAACTCGCCTCCATTTCCAAGGGTATCTTCAACGATGAAGCCCACCTTTTTAACCATCGGTAGGGTATAGTCGGCACAAATGGTAAACAAAGATGATAAGTTAATTTGGTTTACAATTGCAATGCCGGCACGAACCAGTAAAATGCTCAGGCCAATTCCGGCAACACTTTTAGCGTTCCATAAGCCACAAAGCTCGCCTGTGCCATGCTCCGCATATGCATTTATAACCTTCTCTACATTTGGATCCATATAACCTACTGCGGATTCCACCGGCAGTTTATGAACGCCATCAGCAATGTGCACCCTTACACCGCCTACAATTACTCCGTCTTCATTTTCAGCAACCACGCCATGAACTGTAGGAAGGCTCATCCAGTCGCGATTATTGGTCGTGATATTCGTAATACCGTAGTCTACTAGTACCTGTACGTGTTCCTTCAGGTATTCTTCACAGGTTTCTGGATCATTGATGGCAGTAAAGGATCTGAATCTTATTTTTCTCATTTTAGCTAAAGTGCAAGATTTTGTTTACGGGTCTTCTAGAGGTTCTGATGGTTGCTTCATCGGCATAGGATAGTCGGAACATAAACACACCTTTGCTGGCTGAAAGGGAAGGGAAGATTGTATTGATTTGCTTTTCTAGTGCAGTTAATTCCTGTCTCATTTTTTCTGACATACCTTCACCATTGGTGTTATTCAATATGGAGAACATGAAGAATGGTGCGGTTAGTGGCTGGAAAGATAGTCCTTGGAGGTTTGCGTCCATCCATACCCTTTGTAGGGCCTGCCCACCAATAAGATAGTTCAGCGCGGAGTATTCAGGTAATGTAATCAGGCCAATTGCTGACGATGATGCAATTGGGCCCTTTGAAATTTTTTCAAAAGCTGCCCCACCGCCCCATTTATTCAGGAGTTTAATTACCTCAGGACTGGCGGCAACACGAAGACCTACCTTATCGCTTTCTGCAAGTTCTAACGTTTTAATGTCCATACCTTCTTCCACCGGACCATCTGTTTCGGTGGTCCACTTAAGTTCTTTGGTATAAAAATCGTGATGTCCTTGCGGGAACATAAAGCGAATTCTTTCTACTGCGGAAACAATGTCCGCAATCTTTTTAATTTCCTGCTGATCCTCCAGGATCAACAGATCTGCCTGCTCAGTATAGCGTACTGTCTCTACAAGCTTGTTTAGCACCTGATCACTGATCTTTTCGCCATTACCTTTTTTCCGGTTGGTGAGACGAAGGTTTAATGCACTAGCCAGTTCTGGAAAATACGCTTTTTCCGGTTGAGTTGTTTGGAAGTAAATGGAGGCAATCAGACGCTTATATTCGGCAGAAGGAAACAGTGTTGCATGAGCTTTCAACCCTAGCGAACCTGCTTTGACTTTCAGGTTTTCAATTGCTGCACCCAGCGCAATATAGGAGGCGTTGTTGTTATAGTTAATCCATGAAGCAGCCTCTTTTTCGTCATGAAAGAGGTATAACATGCCATTACGATAGAGGAATCTCCAAGGTTGCGTATTTCCACCGGAAGGGGCGAAGCCTGCAGCAGTAACAATCTCGGTTACTTGATCCTGATCTAAAATGATCAGGCTTTCGTGGTTAGCCAATGGTGTTGCACTTGCTGCGCTTTCCATTTCTTCCCTGGTCAGCTCATCTGCAGTGAGGTCAACCACGCTGTAATCATGATCTTCCTTTGGAGTTTTATCTCCAATAAGTTCCTCGATGTCAATCCAATACCTTCCAGACTCATGGTACTGATCAAGAATGATCCGCCGACAAACATCGGCACATAACGCACCACCTAGTGTAACAGCTGATGCCAGCTGCGGCCAGGTTGTTATCGACTGACCTACCTCTATCATAGATGCTTTCAATCGGTTTGATAAGGTTTCTACACCGATCATCGCCAATAGAAAAGGTACTTTTTCTTCGTTCGTTTTCAGATATTTAACCTGTGTATGGTCCAGGTGTTCTATTAAGCCGTGCAGAATCGGGCGCTCTGGCTCCAGATCAAATCGTTCAACATCAACTGTTCCGCGATCACTGGCATCCATTACCACAGGGATTCCTAGTGCCTTCGCTTTATGGCGCAACAGAATTTTGATGTCTAAACCATCACATTCGTCTACAATTACATTAAGCTTACCGCCAGCCGTGAAAAAACGATCCATGTTTTCTTCGGTAAGCCCATCATTGAAACAGGTAACCTTCAAGAATGGATCAATCTCTTTGATCTCTCTAGCAACAATGATCACCTTTGGTAAGCCCAGGCTTTGAACCCCGGTACGGATCCGGTTTAAATTAGAAAGTTCGAGTAAGTCGAAATCTGCAAGCCTGATTTCTCCAAACCCTCTTTCCATTGCCATGGTTACAGATACAGACTGGCCAACAGATAAGCCTACCACACCTACGATTTGTTTGCCTAATATATCCCGTTCTTCCGGTGTAATCTTGTAAACATTACGGTTGGTACGCATGTTAACGAACTCCTCTTCATCAAGAAGATGTACTAGACGTTCCGACCATGGATAATATACCCATACACCGTAATCCTCCATACTTAGGTCACCTAAGTGCAAAAGCTTAAGTGCCTCAAGCTGTTCCGGCGCTGGTTTTTTCTTTGGGTGCTTCGATTTGATCAACTCATCAAGCTGAGAATCCAGTTCGTCATGGATCTTGATATGGGGTTTGGCATTCAACAATGCCTCCAGGGCATCACGATCATTGGGCTTATAAATTCTGAAGAACTGGGGCTCGTAGCTGAGATCTTTCTCTACGGAGTGGTTGGCGAGTGTTAACATTTTGACAAAAATAGATTACGGCTTGAAATTTCTAATTTATGCTTACAAAAATAGTTTAATTTAATAGAGAATTAGCAATTATAGATGTAATTACTCACTTTTGCTTCACATTAAATCACATGAACACAAAAGAGATCAATATTTTATATATAGATGATGAAGTTCACAATCTAAACGCGTTCAAAGCTTCCTTCCGCAGGACCTTTAACGTATTCACTGCCGAATCTGGTAAAGACGCGCTGCCGATCTTGGAAACTGAGGATATTCACATCATTTTGACTGACCAAAGGATGCCAAATATGACTGGAGTGGAATTTTTAGCGTCCATTTTAGATAAACATCCTGATCCGATCCGAATACTTTTAACCGGTTACTCAGATTTGACGGCAGTTGTAGATGCGATAAATAAAGGTCAGGTATACTTATATATCACTAAACCTTGGCAAGAAGAGGAACTTAGACAGAATCTGGAAAAAGCATTTGAGGTGTTTGACCTGAGAAGGCAAAATAAACTGCTTACGGAAAACCTGCTCGTGGTAAATAGCCAACTGGAATTTATGCTACGTCAGAAATTAATATCCTAGTTAGATCCCTTCGCCAAATACTGCATGCGACTGTCCAGGTAAAATTTTAAAATACATTCCTTACAAAATATAAAATGAGCGCCACTCCAATTAATGTTCTGTATATAGACGACGAAATACATAATCTAAATGCTTTTCGCGCAGGTTTCAGACGTTTGTTTAACATTTTTCTTGCTGAGTCTGCAGCAGAAGGTCGCAGGATTCTGGAGACCGAACATATTCATGTGATCTTAACGGACCAGAGAATGCCTGTGATGACGGGCATTGAATTTTTAGAATCCATTCTTGATGAGTTTCCCGATCCGATACGTATCTTAATGACCGGATTCGCAGATATCAATGCGGTGATTGATGCGATCAATAAAGGAAAGGTGTATAAGTATATTCAAAAGCCCTGGATGGAAGACGACTTACGGATTCATATTCAGAAAGCCTACGACATCTATTCTTTGCGGAAAGAGAAGAAAGATCTGACGCAGCGGATTCTAGAAACAAACAAAAAGATTGAAGAGCTGCTGCAGCAGGATCTTCTACCATAACAACTATGCGCAGTACCTGGCTTTTTTGCATCATTTTCCTTCTTACTTGTTTTGGATTTGTTGCAAAAGGCCAGACAACTTCTAATGAAGGCCTCGACTTCTGGGCTGTCTTTCCGACACACATCCCCACCGGGCCGAATACCTTGGCAAAAATGTCTATCTACATTACCTCCCAGCAAAATAGCTCGGGGAAGGTAACCGTAGCCGGTAACAGCGTTAACTTCGAAGTGCTCGCCAATGAGATTGTGGAGATACCGATCGAATACGCGCAAGCACACCTTGATTATAAGCTTTCGAATACCCTGATCAAGAATAAAGGTATTCACATTGAGGTCGATCCTGGTAAAGCTAAAATTGCGGTATTTGCTTTTATCTCGGCAAGTGCCCGCTCGGAGGCATACTTAGTGTTACCAAAAGACGCGATGGGCCAGCGATACTATGCAATTGGTCATCCAGGCACACCGGTACCTACCGATGCTGAAAGCGGCTACCACGGTAAACATTATCTGATCATTACGGCGACCGAGGCAAACACTGATGTGGTAATAACCAGGCCCGACGGGTCCTTAGTCACTCAAACACTGCCGGAAGCTGGTGATATCTTTATGTTGACAGGTGATGAGGATTTCTCTGGTACGAAAGTCGAAGCGACTGGATGTTCTAAATTCGCCGTTTATTCTGGTCACTCCGGCATTGCTTTCACCCATGAAGCCCAAATCATAACATCTTTTGACCCGCTGGTACAGCAATTATATCCAACCGAGAGCTGGGGCAGACGATATGGGCTAATACCCTTCTCTAAGCGTAAACATTTCTACAAGGTGATTGCTGCAGAAGATGGTACTGAGATCTATATAGATGGCACGGTGCAGGCGCGAATGGATGCAGGGGAGTCGTTTACACCCTCAAACTTACCCTTAACGCAACCTTCCATATTGAGCGCGAACAAACCCGTGTCCGTAGCACAGTTTGCCTATATTCAGGCTGATCTTAATACCGTGCCGGGCGAGGTGGCCTTCGGCGACCCTGATATGGTGATTCTAAATCCTGAAGAATATAACATCAAAAAGATCACGCTGTTCGCCTCATTTGATCGTACACCGGAGTTTTACCTTAACGTGTTCATGAAAGCCTCGGGCACATCAAGTTTCAAGATAAATGGTGTAGCACCTGAGGGCATATGGCGAAAACTTCCTAGTGACCCCACATATGCCTATATACAAATTTCCTTCAATCAATATACTCTTTCACAAAGCAGTCTTAGCTTAACCGCTGATGAAGGATTTAATGCTATGGCGTATGGCTTTGGAGAATTTGAATCCTATGCTTATTCAGCGGGGACAAACCTTGCGGTAAACAACTACCTGCAGTTCACAAACCTGAACGCAAATGTGACAAGCACAAATGCATGCATTAATGAACCCCTTGCTGTTAAAGTTGTTCTGCCGGCCAGAGCCACGAGATTAAACTGGCAGTTCGAAGATGCAAACCTTAACTTTTCAGAAAGTAACCCTGTGGCCAGGAACTTTGTCAATGACGAGGGAGAAACGCAGTATGAGTATGTTTACAACAATGGCGTCGTTCGCTATAATACGCTAGGCATTCACCAGATTTCAGTGATTGCAGAACTTGACCCGGGAACTAATCCCTGCCCTGATGAAGCAGGCAATAAGATCTACACTTACAATTTCGAAATTACTCAGCCAGAATTTAGTGTGCCTGATACCGTAGAGATTCTTGCAGGAGGGACAGCAAAAATCCCGGGTATTCCGGGAACCGGCAATATCAGCTATCGTTGGACACCAGCTTTTGGTGTAAGTGATGCGAATATCGTGAATCCTGTAGTTACCGCCGAACAGACAACCAATTATACAATTACTGCATACTCCGATCTAGGGTGTTCGATTTCCAAGCAAGTAGTGCTGAAGGTGGTCGACACATTTAATATTCCGAATACCTTTTCGCCCAATGGCGATGGCGTAAACGACGTTTGGAATCTTAAACTTTTGAGTACATACGAGAATTCACTTGTAGAAATATTCAACCGGTATGGACAATTGGTTTATGCTAACATCGGGTATCGGATACCATTTGATGGTTATTTTCAGGGTCAACCTTTACCGATAGGTACCTATTATTACGTCATCTCACCAAGAAACGGGAAGAAAAATTTGTCCGGTTCACTAACCATCATCAGATAATGAATTCCAGAAAGCTAATCTTCAGTTTGCTTCTGGTCATACCATTGTACGGCCGCGCCCAGCAAAAACCACAGTATACACAGTATATTTTCAATAACTATTTGCTGAATCCAGCTTTAAGTGGAATGGAGAATTACACGGATTTGAAAATTGGCCACCGACAGCAATGGCAAGGGATTAATGGTGCGCCGACAACTACCTTCATCTCTGCAAACATGGTGCTGGGCGATAAATATCTTTGGAAGAACGCATTGTCGCTGCCCGAAAATGGGGACCCGCCTATGGGTCGTCTTTATACGCAAAATTACACGGCTTCTCCAGCACACCACGGAATTGGCTTAATTGGTATGAACGACAAAGCAGGTCCGCTCTCATTTCTCGATCTTGCTGTCACGTATGCCTATCATTTGAAGTTGAACAACGCACTTAACCTTTCGTTAGGTACTGCGGTTGGTATAAGTCGGGCATCCATAAATGTAAATGAACTGCACTTGGAAAATCCTAGTGATCCTGCCTTAAGCAACGCAGGGAAGGCCCAATTGAATCCTGATCTAAGCGTTGGACTATGGCTTTATGGGGCACGTTATTTTGCCGGGGCTTCGGTACAACAGTTATTACAACGGGAAATCGGGTTCTCTTCAGTGTCAAACGGCGGAAAAGAAGTTGCCCATTTCTTTGTGACTACCGGCTATAAGCTGTTTATTGATGATGAAATATCAGCAGTCCCTTCAGTGATGATTAAAAAAGTAGGGAATATTCCCATTTCCTATGATGCAAACCTTAAAGTTTCATTTAGGGACAGGTTCTGGGTAGGGGGAAGCTATCGTAAGCAGGACTCGTTTGCTGCACTTGCAGGCGTTAATTTCAGTAATGTCTTCAACATTACTTACGCTTATGATTATGCTACTTCAAGGTTGAGGTCTTATACAAGTGGAAGCCATGAAATCGTTCTTGGCTTCCAACTAGATAATAGATATCGGGTACGCAGTACCCAAAGGATGTGGTAATTTCTAAAGCTCTTTACGAAGCCTTGCAACCGGAATGTTCATCTGCTCACGGTATTTAGCTACCGTACGGCGTGCGATGTTGTAACCTCTTTCCTTTAGGATGTCGGTAAGTTTCTCGTCAGCCAAAGGCTTACGCTTGTCTTCATTACTAATGCAATCTTCAAGAATCTTTTTAACCTCTTTGTTGGAAACCTCTTCCCCGCTTTCAGTTTGAATGGCTTCCGAGAAAAAGGATTTAAGCAGGAAAGTGCCGAATTCCGTTTGAACATATTTAGAGTTCGCAACGCGAGAAACCGTTGATATGTCCATATCAATTTTATCAGCAATGTCCTTCAGGATCATCGGGCGCATTTTCCGCTCGTCACCAGTCAGCAAATATTCATACTGATATTGCATGATTGCGTTCATGGTTTTCAGTAACGTCTGTTGTCTTTGTTTAATGGCATCAATAAACCACTTCGCAGAGTCCAGCTTCTGCTTAACGAACTGCACGGCTTCTTTCAGCTTTTTATCCTTCTGCGCAGATTTATCGTAGTGCTCAAACATATCAATATATGATCTGCTCACGCGAAGCTCCGGTGCATTCTTGGAGTTTAGGGTCAGGATCAGTACGCCATCATTATTGGTGATGTGGAAATCTGGAATGACCTGTAACTGCTTTGTTGTTACCTGATTGGAATCACCTGGCTTTGGGTTTAACCTTAGGATCTCGTTGATGACCTCTTTCAGGTCTTCACTGCTCAGACCTAATGATTTCTCCAGTTTGTCGTAGTGTTTACGGGTGAACTCATCCAGGTAGTTTTCTACAATTATAATGGCTTTCTGGATAATCGGATTTGAGGCATCCTTGCGTCTAAGCTGCAAAGTAAGGCATTCCTGCAAGTCTCTCGCTGCAATGCCTGGAGGGTCAAAGCTTTGGATCACTTTAAGCATTTCGAGCACATCCTCTTCTTCAACAATCACGTTTTGAGAGAACGCAAGGTCATCTATCATGGAGGTAATCGGCCTGCGTAGGTACCCATCGTCATCCAGGCTACCAATAATCTGCTTGCCAATGATGAAGTCATTGTTAGACAAAGGCACAAGGTCTAACTGTTCCTGAAGACTTTCAAAAAAGGTGCTCTCAATTGCTATTGGAGTCTCCTTTTTTTCTTCATCATCATCACCATTACTATATGAAGTGCTGTAATCATTTACGCTGTCGTCTTGAAGGTAGTCATCAACGTTGAACTCATCCGTATTTTCTTCTTTCGCACTAGCGTCGAAGTCATCGGGGCTATCATTCAAATCATCATATTCATTTACCGGCTCATCCGCCACCATCAAACTTGGATCTTCAAGGGCCGGGTTCTCTTCAAGTTCTTCTTTTATTCGAGTATCTAATGCAACTGTAGGTACCTGCAGTAACTTTATAAATTGTATCTGTTGGGGAGATAGTTTCTGAAGTAATTTTTGTTGTAAATGTTGTTTTAGCATATTGCACAAAAGTATTTTTATACCCGTGCCAAAAATAGGCATTTGGTTTAAGATATAAACTAATTGGCGGCTCCTTTATTGTGAACACCGGAATTTGTTGCCTGGTATTTAATTTTTTATTAGTAAATTATAGTTTAAATTGTCAACACACTCATCATTAAACAAAAACACTATGGGCTTTATCAAAGAATTTAAGGAATTTGCCATTAAAGGTAATGTGATCGACCTCGCTGTCGGTGTGATTATCGGAGGAGCATTCGGCAAAATTGTTAACTCAACAGTAAATGACTTGATTATGCCACCCATTAGCATCCTGATTGGTAACAAAGGTTTCGTGAATTTATTTGTGCCTTTGAACGCCAAGGTTCGGGAATTTGTAGCTACTCATCCTAATGCATCCCTTGAGGAAGTCCGCGCGGTAGGACCGGTATTTGCCTGGGGTAATTTTGCTACCGAGGTCATTAACTTCCTGATTCTGGCTTTCATTATTTTTCTGATGGTAAAAGCAATCAATACCATGAAGCGTAAACAGGAATCCGAACCCGTTCCGCCCGTTGTTGTTCCGCCAAGTAATGAAGAAGTATTACTGTCGGAAATTCGCGATCTGTTAAGATCAAGACCAAAACTCTAATGCATTTACCGGTAAATTATAGCTGTTTACCGGTACTTTCCTTTCATTCCTGGTCCTGCTATATATTAAACAAGTGTTCTGTTCTACATTTGATTCATATTCAAAGATCATGGAAACTTACAACAGAACACAAAACAGCAGGATCTACCGGGTAGGTGTTGGCTTACTTATTCTCGTAATCGGACTAAACTTCTTACTTAAGAACTTCGGGATTTATACATTCGACTGGCTTTTTAACTGGCACACTTTCCTATTTGTGTTAGGTTTAATAATCGGTGTAAAACGAAACTTCAGTGGCGGTGGCTGGCTTGCGCTAGTGCTTATCGGAGGATACTTCACCTTACAGGACCTAACGGACTATGAGTTTGGCAGGTTCGCGCTTCCTGTGGGACTTACCATTTTGGGTCTTTATCTAATCTTTTCTCCTAAACATGATCGTCCCTGGCGCAGGCGTTCCAAAAATAAATTAACCGATTTTACAACGGCGAACCCGACTGATCCGAATGCTTCAAGTTTCACAGCTGCGGAGCCGACGACCTCAACGCAGGGGCAGTATATGCCGCCGAACACCGATGATCAGTACGTGATAGACTCGGTAAATGTTTTCAGCGGTGCACACCAGAATATCGTGTCCAAGAATCTTAAGGGGGGTGAGATCGTTTCTGTATTTGGGGGTTGTGACCTCAACCTGACCCAGTCCAATTTCGAAGGTACTATTGTCATTGAGGTTGTTGCCATATTCGGAGGTGTGAAAATCATTATTCCACCTACCTGGGAGGTGAAAAATGAAGTGACAGCGATTTTCGGGGGTATAGATGATAAAAGAGCACTGATGCCTTACCAGGGTGAGCCGAGGAAAGTCGTTGTTCTTAAAGGTGTAGCATTATTTGGAGGTGTCGACATCAGAAACTTTTAAACATGACGACCAGGCCCTTATCACTCAAAAAGGTTCAGCAGATTGCAACCCCAGTTCTAGTCGTCTGGACTGCACTGATTTTTGTGTTATTTCACTATGTGCTGCACCTTAATTTGCGCCATTCAGCCATTGATGCCGCAACAACGAACGTGCTTCTGGCACTTGCATGTATCGTCATCAGCAATATTCTAGGATACTATCAACCAAAAAAGCAAGCTACGTTGTACGTGCTTTTCATTTCTCTGGTCATTACATCAGTCCTGGTAAGCCTTAACCACGTGGTGCTTGATTATCTAATCCCAGATCAGAATTACCAGATCTTCCTCGCTTTATCTTTGCCGATTCGTTTCCTTGTATTTCTGGTGTTCCTTTCCTGGTGTGCGCTTGCTAATATTTTATGGTATAAGTTAGAGGAACAGGCCTATATGCAGGAGCGCTTTTACCAGGTTCAGAACTTGGCCAAAGAAGCGGAACTGAATAAACTCCGTCACCAGCTGCAGCCGCACTTTCTATTTAATAGTCTTAATTCTGTTTTTGCCTTAACCATTGTTAACCCGAAAGAAGCCGGTACCATGATCACTAAACTTGCGGCTTTTCTTCGAGGGACGTTAAAACGTGACGATGATACCTGGGTTAGTGTTGAAGAGGAGATGGAGTACATCCAGCTGTACCTCGACATCGAAAAGGTACGGTTCAGCCATCGGCTGCAGATCGAAATCACCGTTGATGAAGCTAGCCTTGAGCAGAAACTTCCTGGAACCATCCTCCAGCCTGTCATTGAGAATGCCATCAAATTCGGGCTGTACAATACTTCTGAAGCCATCACGATTTCTGTTGATGTCCGTATTGCCAATCACATGTTGAAGGTTACGGTTAAGAACCCTTATGATCCGGACATTAAAACGGATGCTGGCACTGGCTTTGGCTTGTCTGCAATTAGAAGAAGATTATATTTGCTCTTCGCAGACAATGATTTAATACAAACAGAAGCTACACCAGAGAAAATTTTTATTACGACCATTAGCATTCCTCAACATGATAAGAACCATTTTAATTGATGATGAGCCCCTTGCAAGAGATATCATTAAGTACTATCTGGCTGATCACCCTGAAATTGAAATCGTTGCTGAATGTAAGGATGGCTTCGAAGGCTTAAAAGCAATTGCGCAATATGAGCCAGATCTGATTTTTCTCGACGTACAAATGCCAAAAATCAGCGGCTTCGAGATGCTTGAGTTGGTGGAACGCCGGCCTAATGTAATCTTCACTACAGCCTTTGATGAGTTCGCCATAAAAGCCTTTGATGTCAATGCGATTGACTATCTGCTTAAACCCATTGAAAAAGAACGTTTCGACCAGGCTCTGAAAAAGCTGATATCCAAAAGCCAAACCGCTACCACAGACACCTCCGAACTACTTAACACACCCGGAAACCCGGCCCATAGCAGCCGTGTGGTCGTTAAAGTAGATCGCAGCATTAAAATTATTCCGACTTCAGATATTCAGTACATTGAAGCAGATGATGATCAGGTGAAGATCAGCACGGCTGATGGTGCCTATTTCAAGAACAAAACGATGAGTTTTTTTGAGCAAACCCTTGATGCCAACCAGTTTATTCGTGTCCACCGTTCCTACATTATAAACCTGAACCAGGTATCGAAAATTGAGCTTAAAGAGAAGGAAAACTACGTGGTGCTCCTGAAATCAGGGCTTTGGTTGCCCGTTAGTAAAAACGGATATATGAAGTTAAAGGCATCCTTAGGTATTTAAACTCCTATAAAATTTACCAGGCTTGTTAATCTATTTGCATTTAAAATAAAATCCGACTATATTTGCACTTCTTATTTAAAAAATACAGTTAAGATATCATACAGTTATGAAAAGAACATTCCAACCTTCGCAAAGAAAGAGAAGAAATAAACACGGCTTCCGCGAAAGAATGGCTACAGCAAACGGTAGAAGAGTATTAGCTTCTCGCCGCGCAAAAGGAAGAAAGAAATTATCAGTGTCTGACGAGCGTCGCCACAAAGCATAATTTGATTGCAGCACGCATAGTGTAACGCAGGTCATTCGTATCTGTACTATCGCGATCAAAGCATGAAAACATTTATTAAAGAAGAACGGTTATGTAGCAGGAAATATTTAGACCTGCTATTTAAAAACGGTTCTTCTTTTTTATTATACCCCTTTCGTGTTTCTTATCTTTTTGTTGAGGACAAACAGGTATACCCTGTGCAGGTGGTTATCAATGTTCCCAAGAAGCGGTATAAACATGCCGTAGACCGAAACTTACTAAAACGTCGGATCAGAGAAGCCTACCGTCTACAAAAACAGGAGGGACTTTATGATCATCTTCCGCAATCCAAGGGCCTGTTACTGCTGTCACTGCAGTTTGTAGGTAAGCAGAAATACGAGTTCCCATTTATTGAAAAGAAGCTTAGCGCTGTGCTCAAGAAACTCCTCAGCAGTATAGACAATGATCAACACACTTAAAACCATCATTTCCTGGTTTTTCTTAACCCTGATCAGGATCTATCAATTGGTGATTTCTCCATTGCTTGGATCTAACTGCCGGTTTACCCCAACATGTTCCCAGTATGGAATAGAAGCAATAAAAAAGCACGGACCATTTAAAGGTGGCTGGTTAACCCTTAAAAGAATAGGTCGTTGCCACCCTTGGGGTGCACATGGGCATGATCCGGTTCCATAATAAACGTACCTTTGCTTTATGATTACCATCTTACAAATTGAAACTTCTACCCTGTACTGTTCGGCAGCAGTATCCGGAAATGGTGAAACGTTAAATCTTAAGATTGCAGCTGGTCAGAATCTCCATGCCGGCTCCTTAACTTTATTTATTGACGAGGTAATGTCGCAGTCTGGACTTCAATACGCAGATTTGGATGCAGTTGCGGTGAGTAAAGGTCCAGGATCATATACCGGACTGCGTATTGGTGTTTCTACTGCTAAGGGACTTTGTTACGCAGCAGATAAGCCGCTTATTGCAGTGGATACACTTAAAATGATGGCCGATGGGTTCTTAAAAGCACATCCTGAACACAATGATCTCGTTTGTCCGATGATTGATGCCAGAAGATTAGAAGTTTATACATCCTTGTATTCTCCCTTAGGTGATGAACTCGAACCGGTATCGGCACGTATCATCAATGAAAACTCCTATGCTGCGGAGCTGAGGGCTTCAAAAATAACTTTTATTGGAGATGGCGCAGCAAAATGCGAACCCATACTCAATAATCCTAATGCAACTTTTCTTACCGAAAATTTCAATACTGCAGCAAATATGTCTGCTTTAGCATATCAGCGTTTTCAGGCGGGTGCATTTGAGGATGTGGCCTATTTTGAGCCTTTCTATCTCAAAGACTTCATGATCACGGTATCAAAAAAGAAACCATTTTAAGCGCTACCGTACAAGCAGGCTGTCCGCTTCAACGCGCAGGGTTGCAGTTGTAGCAGGAGGAAGGCTAAAAAGCACATTTGACTGAAAGGTTCCCTGATCACCACTCAACTGGTAAACAAAGCTGTCAAATGCATTCAGGCCGTTTTCCGAACGGAACTGATTGTAATACTCCGGATAGATGGTGTTGATGATGATGTTCTGGGCTTTTCTATTGTTGATATAAAACAGAATGTTGGCGCTTAGTGGCAGTTGTTTGTAGACCTGACCATAGGTTTTATCAAGGACGAGAAGGTTATTATTCTGGTAACTGTTTCTAAAATCCAGCAGAGAACTTGGGTAAGCAGCAAAGATGATGTAGTTATTGATGATCAGGTAATAAGGCTTTTTGAAGCTTTTAAATGGCTCTCCAAAATAGTAGTAAAGCAGGTCTGGCTCCGTCAGCTCCCTGATCTCACCATCATAATCCCGGCTAAGGTCCAATAGCAGTTGTTCTACCTTTTCACCGCTGTTTAGCTTAATAGCGGCTAGCTTCTGTTTATTCTGCAGTTGAACGGTGATGGCCTGCGAGCTCGTATACCTTAAAAATACCTCATCAAGATTTAACCTGTACTTCTCGTTTATTGCTTTTATCTTCCCTTGTACATTCTTATCCTCCTTTTTAGTGGCAAACCATTTTTGTAAGCCGGTATGAAAGGTTTTGTAATCGCCAAAGGCGAATAGGGTATAGCTTGCTGTATTTGCCGGAAGCACTTTATCCAACTCTATTTTCTCGGGTTTAAGGTTGGCAAATAAAGAGAAGTAGCTGTCGGAATTTAACACCTTAGTTTCCCCGCTAAAGAATACTTTTTCCTTACTGAAGTTGTAGGTTAGTCTGGCATAAGCATGCTGCTTATTGAGCAGCCCCAGTTCAGCCCGGTTAAAATAAGGGGTAATGGATCTCATCAAAGATCCTAGCTGTTTGAAGTTGATATACAGGTTTGCGAGGCTGTTTTTACCCAGTCTGTCGCTCTTTTGAATGAAGCTGATGAAGTCTGCTTCTGAATTGTCTTTCGGACTGGCGATTAGCTTGTCTATCACACTTGATGCACTTGCAATCAAAACCACCCGTTGTTGTATCAAAACATAATAAGTTTGATTCGCAGAAAGTTGTACCTGCTGATAGGTAGCATAGGGCTTAAGCGCTAATCCCGACCGCTTCAGGCTTTCGTTCAACAGTTTTTCGTTGGCCTCCGGACGGAGCTGAACCGCAACCATAAAATCGAGCCTTTTCTGTTCCGAAGGATAAATGCCCAGGTATACGTCTTGCCCTTCAAACAAGGGCGCCAGTTCCTTGTGCTGTAATGCAGCTTGCAAGCCTTTTAGCGCCACAACCTTTTCTTCACCGACAAGATTGTTCAGCAACGCTTGTCCACTCAGGATATTTCGGACACTCTTATCATTCTGAAAGCTGAAAATAAATCCAGCGTTTTTGCTGACCAATTCCAGGCTCAAATCTGCTTTTACGCCCGCCTTATTCAAGGTTGAGAAATACATATAACTCATCCCTGAAATCAAAATTACTAGAGTTGCCAGTATAAAATATATTTTCTTCATCGGTGTGTAAGCAAATTTAATTTTAATAGTTGGAATACAGAGATACTGCCATGGTTTTCTTAATTTAGGCAGCTAATAAGCGCTATAAATGAATAAAAATATAGTTTTAACCGCTTCTGTATTTGGCGTAATGGCGGTAATTTTAGGTGCTTTCGGTGCCCATAGCCTGAAGGACAGTATCGGTGAAAATGCACTCGCCATCTGGACCAAGGGCGTAGAATACCAGTTCTATCATGTCTTCGCATTACTATTTCTGTCTAACCTTCCTGAACAAAGCAGCTTAACCAGACTGGCACACGTGTTCTTTGGTCTCGGTATTGTCCTGTTCTCAGGTTCCCTATATATACTTGCAACCCGGGAGATCCACCATCTGCAGCTCGCTTCCTATATTGGCCCTGTAACACCCATTGGTGGGCTTTTCTTCATCCTGGGCTGGATGATGTTATTTTTCACAGCAGCAAAAAAGAAATAGATGGAGCAAAACTTTGATACCGCTTTTCAGGAAAGAGAAACGTTGTTTGTAGAGGTCATTCTTCCGTTATCGTTATCAAAGAATTACATCTATCGTGTACCCTTCGAAATGAATGAAGAGGTTGCACCAGGGAAGCGGGTAATCGTACAGTTTGGTAAAAATAAGATCTATACAGCCCTTATTCGTTCTATTACAACCGAAGCACCGGTGGTCTATGCCGCTAAGTACATCATCGATGTCATTGATGCCTTCCCGGTTGTAAATGCTAATCAGTTTAAATTCTGGAACTGGATGTCTACTTATTACATGTGTAATGAGGGGGAGATCATGACTGCAGCATTGCCCGCAGGTTTAAAACTGGCAAGTGAAACCATCATCGTGCTTAAAGAAGATGCAGACCTGGAACATGCGGTGTTAAAAGATAAGGAACAGCTGATCATTGAATTTCTGAAGAAGCAGGAAAAGCTTAGCATTGCGGAAATCGCAAAGATACTCGGGCAAAAAACAGTCATCTCCCTGGTTAAGTCCTTGCTGAGCAAAGACCTGGTCTATGTCGCGGAAGAAGTGGTGGAGAAATACAAGCCCCTGCTGAAGACCTTCATTTCGCTAAACCCTGTTTACAAGAACGAAGGTAAACTTAAAGAACTCTTTGAGATCCTGGAGCGGGCGCCCCGGCAATTAGATGCACTCCTGGCTTTGATCCATCTTTCTAAGTCCACAAAAGAAGTGCTGAAATCAGATATCCTGAGTAACAGTAATTGTGGCCAGGCCTCCATAAAAGCGTTGATCGATAAAGACATATTTGTGCAACGTAAAAAGCCTGTAAGCCGCCTGTCGATGGACGAAACTGACGAAATTCGGAACTATGAGCTTTCCGCGGCACAAACTACCGCTATTACTGCCGTGAAGGACGCATTTCAGGAAAAAGAAGTCGTACTGCTTCATGGTGTAACGGCTTCCGGTAAAACCCAGATTTACATCAAGCTCATCGAAGAAGCCATTGCCGAAGAGGGGCAAGCGCTGTTCCTGCTGCCGGAGATTGCTTTGACAACTCAGATTGTGGAGCGCATAAAACATTACTTTGGCGATGCAATAGGCGTTTATCATTCGAAGTTCAACGATTTTGAACGTGTAGAGATTTGGAATAAGGTGTTGAATGGAAGCTTCAAGATCATTCTTGGTGCACGTTCGGCGGTTTTTCTGCCATTTCAAAACCTCAGGTTCATCGTTGTGGATGAAGAGCATGAAGCTTCTTACAAGCAGCATGAACCTGCGCCGCGCTATCAGGCAAGAGATTGTGCCGTTTACCTGGCCCATTTGCATAAGGCTAAGGTGATCCTGGGATCAGCAACACCATCCATCGAGAGCTATTACAACGCTTTAACACAAAAATATGGCCTGGTAACCCTCACAGATCGGTTTAGTGGTGTCGAATTGCCAAATCATCAGGTTGTAAGTCTTGCAGAAGAGACAAAGCGGAAAAAGATGGTTTCCTATTTTTCAAGTGTGCTGATTGAAGATATACAAGCTTGCCTGGAAAACCAGGAACAGGTGATCCTCTTTCAAAACAGGAGGGGGTACGCGACCATCCTGATATGCGCGACCTGTGGCTTTGCTCCAAAATGTGTGAATTGCGATGTAAGTTTAACTTTCCATAAGAGCAGTGGGAAACTGCATTGTCACTATTGTGGTTATCATCAGAACACCTTGAACATCTGTCCTGCTTGTGGTTCTGTGCATATTGAGCAGAAAGGGTTTGGTACCGAACGCGTGGAAGAAGAATTAGCGCTGCTATTCCCTGAAGCCAAAATCGCGCGTTTAGATGTAGACAGTACACGTACAAAGAACAGCCTGCAGAAGATTATCTCCGACTTTCAGGATGGTACCACCAATATCCTCATCGGTACGCAGATGGTCGCTAAAGGATTAGACTTCGACAATGTCAGTCTTATCGGGATCATCAATGCGGATACCTTATTGAACTACCCTGATTTTCGGGCATTTGAACGGAGCTATCAACTGCTCGCACAGGTATCCGGGCGTGCCGGCAGGCGCGACAAACAGGGAAAGGTCGACATTCAGGCTTACGATGATAATCATCGCATCATACAGCAGGTTGTGGAAAACCGTTATGAGGAGATGTATGAAGACGAAATTGCCGAACGCAAACAGTTTAATTATCCTCCTTTCTCCAGACTGATATTCCTTAACCTGAAACATAAAGATCCGGATGTATTGAATTATGCTTCGCGGATGCTGGCCAACGGCCTTCGGGCACAACTCGGTAAACGGGTACTTGGACCCGAACAGCCTTTGGTCTCCAGAGTGCGTAACTATTTTCTGATGCAGATCATCGTTAAAGCAGAGCGGGATACGGCCATTCAGAAAGTTAAAAATCTGATTACGGAAACCATCCTTCAGGTTAATGTAGACCCAGCGTTCAAAGGTGTCATCATTCAGATTGACGTAGACCCTTATTAGCGATTATTTCCGAAGTGAAACTGCAGACCCGTAAAGATCGGATTTAGCAGGAACTGTGACTGGTAATTTTTATTGATATTTCTCGCCTCGCTGCCAGCAGGTGTTATTTCCTGTTTGTTCTGGAAATAAAAGAACTCCACATTTCCTTCGGCAAAAAACGTGAGTTGTCTGAGCACATTAAGCTTCAACCCGAATCCAGGTGCAAGGGTAAAACCGTGTTTAGTAACTTTTGCAGCCGTAACGGTGCTAATCAGCCCTTCAAATTCATGTGAACGGTAGCCAAGGTCGGTTAAAAAGTAGGGTTGTACCACACCATAGTTGAAGTTCTTTTCAAAACCCATTTTTATGGTATAATCCCTGATCGTGCCACGACCGTTATCCGATTCCATCACGTCAATGTCGTCATTTAAGTAACTGCCGGATAGGCGGTAACTGATTTGATTATCATTAAACTTTAAGGTTATCGAATTCAGGTAACTGTTAACGTAGTTATCTTTCTTGGATTCATTCTGAATTTTTGGGACCTGCATGATTCCAAATGCACGTACACTCACAGAGTTGTTAAAGCTGCCATCAATTTGTGCCATGGTTAGGTAGCTCGTCAGCATTAAGATGCATAGAATAAGTATTTTCTTCATAAATCTCGTGGCACTTAAAAATTGGTGACCAAAAGTAGTTTTTAAACAGCTTTAATACAAGGAAATGTTTAGAACGTTGTGAAAATAATATTGATTAAGTGCAAGTTAGATATTGCTCGCTAAAATATTCATTAAAGTCTTGAAGCAGATCGAGGGGAAAGCCTTATTTTTGGAGCAAATGGCATACAAGTTTGTTGACAATTACCGGGAACGAGGCGCAAGGAAGAAGCTGGTTGAACACCTTAAATCAAGAGGTATTACTGACGTAAATGTTTTGAACGCTATTGGAAAAATTCCACGTCATTTTTTCTTTGACGAAACCTTCTGGAACCAGGCCTATAAGGACATTGCCTTTCCAATAGGTGATGGTCAGACCATATCCCAACCGTATACGGTTGCATATCAGACCGAGTTGCTACACATTACGCCGGGAGATAAAGTTTTGGAAATTGGAACAGGCTCCGGCTATCAAACCTGTGTATTGATGGAGCTTGGCGCAAACGTGTACACCATTGAGCGGCAGGAAAATATTTACAAGCACACCATAAAGGTGTTACCTGGTATGGGCTATAATGCCAACTTCTTTTTTGGCGATGGTTCAATGGGAATTCCTGCACACGCACCGTATAATAAGATTATTGTAACCGCAGGGGCACCCTTTGTACCTGAAGTGTTGTTGAAGCAGCTTAAAATAGGGGGTATCCTGGTTATTCCGGTCGGTAATGAACAAAGCCAGACAATGGTTACCGTAATCCGCATCAGTGAAACGGAATTTGAAAAGATTGAACTGGACCAGTTCAGATTTGTACCGCTTGTGGGCGACCAGGCTTGGTAGTTACACCTTCATTGCCCGGTCAAGTTCTCTTTTAGATTCTCTGTCTTTAATACTATCCCGTTTGTCGTATTCCTTTTTACCTTGAGCAAGTGCGATCTCGATTTTCGCAAATCCACGCTCATTGGTGTAAATTCTCAATGGAACGATGGTATAGCCTTTTTCCTCACTCTTAGCTTTAAGCTTCCGCAGTTCCTTTTTATGTAGCAGTAATACGCGGTCACGTTTTATATCGTGGTGGTGAAAAGAACTATGGCTGTACTCAGAGATGTGCAGGTTTCTTACATAAAGGACATTTCCGATGAACATACAGAAAGCGTCCGACATGTTTGCTTTACCCTGACGAATAGCCTTGATCTCTGTTCCCAATAATGCAATCCCCGCATTGAAATTCTCCACAATGTGGTAGTCAAAGTAGGCTCTTTTATTCTTTATTTGTACGTCGTTCTTCATAATTATTAAGCGAATATCCGAATTTCTTAATTATTCATCGGGCAATAGCTGCAATATTCCTACCGTACAATCAAAACCGGAATAGAAACCTGGTGCCTCACCGAATTTACGGTAGTGCCTAGAATTAGATCTTTCACACCCTTATGGCCGTGGGCGCCCATAACAAGTAAATCCAGGTTGTTCTCTCTACTCAGGCGTGATATTGAATTTGCCGGCTTTCCAAAGCCGATGCAAGGTGTGGCCCGGTATCCCAGCTCCCGCAGGTTGATGCAGTAGGCGTCGAGGTTATCAGCATCCGATTTGGTCTCGTGGTCCATAGCAGAGGTACCGTGGTAGGTGGCCACCGCAGTTTCCACAATATGTATGATAAAGTAGTCGGCGTCCTTGCCACCTTGTACCAGACCATGTCTGATGGTTTTTAGATCATTTTTTGAGAAATCTACTGAAATGCCAATACGCTTATACGCCAGATGTTCAATCGGACCGATCTCCAGGGCGTTACCATGTGGTACATTAGATCCAATCCGCTGGTCTTTAAGGAGCGGATAGATGAAGACAAACAGCAGCAAGAATCCGACAAGGACGGCTATCGGCACAACAAGGCCGTAGATCAGGAGGGTGCTGGCTGAATTTGCCCAGGAACTAATCTCCTCGATGACAAGCTTAACATTTAGGATTACGATCACCAAGGCGCTAGTCCAAGCTAATATCTTCACCCAGTTTTTTAATGCAAACTCCTTCATTTGCTTCTTGTCGGAAGTAATATGGATCAAAGGGATCACCGCAAAGCCCAACTGCAAACTGAGTACTACCTGGCTCAGGATCAGTAAACTTCCAAGGGCATCTTCTCCAAAGTAAAGAATGGTGAAAAATGCAGGCAGGATGGCCAGGATCCTCGTGATCAGACGTCTGAGCCATGGCTGTATCCGCAGGTTCAGGTGGCCTTCCATAATGATCTGTCCGGCAAGGGTACCAGTTACCGTAGAACTTTGTCCGGCTGCAATCAGCGCAATTGCGAACAATGCAGGTGCAACATTACCGAATATATTGCCCAGAAGCTTATGTGCATCCTGAATTTCAGCGACTTCATGCAGGCCGTTCTTATAAAAAGCTGCTGCGGCTAAGATCAGGATTGCAGCGTTAACAAAAAATGCCAGGTTAAGTGCCACGGCGGTATCGATGAAGTTAAACTTCAAAGCTTCTTTGATGCCTTTACTATCACGTTCAAATTTTCTGGTTTGTACGAGTGAGGAATGCAGATACAGGTTATGTGGCATCACTGTGGCACCAATGATACCGATAGCGATATACAATGCTTCGCCCGAAAGTAAACTCGGTTCAAAACCCTTCGCAACTTCAATCAGGCTAGGCTCAACGATAAACATTTCAACAAGAAAGGAGATGCCGACAATGAAAACCATTGATACGATAAATGCTTCCATCTTACGCATGCCCTTGTTCATCAGAAAGAGCAATACAAAAGTGTCCAGAATGGTAATGCTGATGCCATAGAGCAGCGGCAGGTCAAACAGCAATTGCAAACCTATCGCCATACCGATGATCTCCGCCAGGTCGCAGGCGATAATAGCCGTTTGTGCAAGGATATACAAAGGGATATTCACCCATTTTGGATAGGTGTTTTTTGATGCTTGCGCCAGATCAAGCCCACGAACGATACCCAGTCGCGAGCTAAGCGACTGTAACAGCAGTGCAATTAAGTTTGACATGAGCAATACCCATATCAGCGAGTAGCCAAACTTACTCCCACCGGCAAGGTCAGTTGCCCAGTTTCCAGGATCCATATAACCTACACTTACAAGATAGGCAGGTCCTATGAAACTTAAAATTCTTCGCCATCCGGTTCTTTTGTTGGTCTCTACACTTTGATGCACCTCGGCCAACGACTCACCATCTCTCCTCATTGTCTTATCCGCCTGCATATCAAGAAACCGTATCCTTGTAGTTTTTTCCCATATTATTATTTGTGCGTATTTACTCCAAATATCATACCCGTAAGTTAGCAAATATAATTTTGTACAGGCCCTTTGCACAAAAAATTGCGGCTGACAGCAGGGCTAACCGGCTGCAGCGGATAAAAGCGTAACAAGCTAAGGCCCGATCATCAGCCCACTGGCATGTTCAACACTTTAGCTAAATCGGTTTAGTTCAAACACATTTTCCAGTTTATTACCCGATTTAGAGCGCTGTTGTCTTCGTTAAGTACAGGCAAATCTTTTCACTTCAGGTAAAGTGCAGCCCAAAAAAGGAGGTTATTAGCAGATTTGGTTGAAAAATTTTCTATCAAAAATATGGTTTTATAAGAATTTAATTTTGTGGAGAACGATTTCTAATTACCTTTGAAAGTAAACAACCTAACATATGGCCGCAGAATTAGATAAAATTGACTTAAAAATATTAAGACTCCTGCAGGAGAATGGAAGAATAACAAACTTATTGTTATCTCAGGAGATCGGACTTTCGCCTGCACCGACTTTAGAGCGGGTTCGTAAACTTGAACAATCCGGATACATCAAAAGTTATCATGCACTGGTAGACGAAGAAAAACTTGGCTTAGGTATTAAAACCTTTATCCAGGTGCAACTGGATTTCCACAAGAACAACACGATCCAAACTTTTCTGGACGAAGTAAACCAAATCAAAGAAATCACGGAATGTCACCACGTTACCGGTCAGGCTGATTTTCTTTTGAAGGTTTATGTACATGACATCAAAGCCTACGAACGCCTGATCATGGAAAAGATCAGTAAAATTACCGTCGTTAAGACTTTTCAGACCATGATGATCATGTCTACCACTAAAAAAGAACCGATCATTCCTTTGGAATACTAGATCTTAACCAACTTTATATAATCTGCCAATCGATAGGGCTCTGGCCTTGTGCCTGCAAGATGTCGTTGGTTTTAGAAAAATGGCGGCACCCTAGAAATCCGTTGTGAGCAGACAGGGGAGATGGGTGCGCCGCTTTTAACAGATTGTGTTTTGTGTCATCAATGAGCTGTGCCTTGTTCTGCGCGAATCTACCCCAAAGTAAAAATACCAGTCCTTGTTTTTCTGCTGACAAGGCGCTGATCACGTGATTGGTGAAGGTCTCCCAGCCTTTTCCCTGGTGTGAACCGGCCTGATGCGCCCGCACGGTTAAGGTAGCGTTTAACAAGAGGACGCCCTGATCGGCCCATGCCGTAAGATCCCCATGTGCCGGGATCTTAAAACCAGGGATATCATTTGCCAGTTCTTTGTACATGTTCCGCAGTGAGGGAGGAATTGCCACGCCTTTCTGTACGGAAAAGGAGAGGCCATGAGCCTGCCCTGGACCATGGTAAGGATCTTGCCCCAACAGCACCACCTTTACGCGCTCCAAGGGGGTGTGTTTAAAAGCATTAAATACATCAGCTGATTTCGGAAAAACCAGTTGACCACTTTCTTTTTCCTGTTTTAGGAAATTTCGAAGCGACTGCATGTAGTCTTTCTCCAACTCTTTTTCAAGAATTCCCTGCCATCCAGGCTCAAACGTAGTAGCCATCAATTACTTCTTGCTTAGTAGTTCTAAGGCATCCTTTTCTAAGGTGTCTTTTGGAGACTCTATGATCCGGCCAATTTCTTTACCTTCTTTATAGAAAATAAACGTTGGTACACGTTCAATATTCATGTTATCAATTAAGCCATTTTCAGCTTTCTTTTCTCCATCAACACAAATCAGCGTCATGTCTTGCTCAGTGATACCAAGCTGATCAGTGATCTTGTAGAAATGAGGTACCTGCAACTTGCTGTCACCGCACCAGGTTCCCATTACGATGGTTACCTTTACGCCATCCATCAGTGGCTTCAGTGCCGTAATGGTTTCCGCATCCGGTGCATAGCTTTCGTACATGGTATCGTACATTGTCTTAAACTCCGGGAAGTTACACACGCTTTCTCTTGTGCAGTTGTTGATCATGATTTCTTTATTTCGATAAGTATCCTGCTTTTTCTTATTTAGTTCCTGTGCACTTACTTGAAAGCCTAGGAAAAGGACTAAAAGCGTTAATAATTTGTTCATCGATTACGGGATAATTGTTTTATTAATTTTTGAATTTAGAAGTTTAAATCTGATTTTAAGTATATAAACACGATATTTGCACAAAATTTACAATTGATTTATGCCAAACATTTTTCGTTTAATTATAGGGTTTTCAATCCTGGGTGGTGCCATAGCACTGATGGTTTTTGGATACTGGGGCTGGGGCATTCTTGCTGTGTTAATCAGTATAATCGTACTTGCAACATATTTCTACAATGAAAACATGTTGCTGGCACAATGGTTTTTGAGAAAAGATGATATGCCGAAAGCAGAGTCTTTCCTGAAAAGAATCACCAACTATGAAACACAACTGGTAAGAATGCAGCATGGGTACTACAACCTGCTGGTAGGACTAATTGAATCCCGAAAAGCACCAATGCAATCTGAAAAGTACTTCAAGAAAGCACTTTCATTAGGTCTGCAAATGGATCATAACATCGCTCTGGCAAAACTTAGCCTTGCAGGTATCGCTATGGGAAAACGCAACAAGCGCGAAGCCCAGATGTATTTGACGGAAGCTAAGAAAGCTGACAAGAATAAATTGCTTGCCGACCAGATCAAGCAGATGAAAGATCAGATGGTGATGTTAGACAAACAACAGATCAGATACAGGTAGATCTTTTAGAACAGATAATAAGAATTACAGAAGCGGCATCAGCAATGATGCCGCTTTTATTATGTCTCAGAATTACGGCACACCAGGCAAAGACCTGAACCACATCAAACCCACACATTCCGTGGGTAAGGTGTGGGCGAGGTGTGGGTGAGGTGTGCCTGAGGTCTGGTTCATAACCCTTCCAGGAGTGCTTCAGTGGCAGCACTTTTGTTTGCTCATTGCCTTAAACTTGCGCGCTCCTAAAATGAAAAAACCGCATTATCATATGACAATGCGGCTTCGTTGTAGATATAATCTTTATAAGCTATGCAAACCAGGACATCACATCCTCTTTGCCGGGCATTGGTAAATCAAGCTTCAATTTTTTGCGCATACCACCAAGGTCATTGAACACCTTGTTCGGGTTTGCAGCTTTTAAGTCTTCAATAGTATTGATGCCCATTTTGCGGATCGCCTGTACCCATTCTGCAGGGATACCTGCGTCAACGAAATCCTGATCTTCAGTGACCTTCACTTTTTTCTCCGGACGCATTTGCGGGAAGAACAGAACTTCCTGAATCGTGGATTGGTTTGTCATTAACATCACCAAGCGGTCGATACCGACACCTAGCCCCGAGGTTGGAGGCATACCATATTCCAATGCTCTCACAAAATCCTCATCCATGGCCATCGCTTCGCTATCGCCTCTTGCAGCAAGCTTCAGTTGATCTTCAAAACGTTCCTTTTGATCAATCGGGTCATTCAACTCTGAGTACGCATTTGCGATTTCCTTTCCGTTAACGAAAAGCTCAAACCGTTCTACCAGACCTTCCTTACTGCGGTGTTTTTTCGCAAGTGGCGTCATTTCTATCGGATAGTCTGTGATGTAGGTCGGTTGGATCAGATTGGCTTCCACTTTCTCCGAAAACAGTTCGTCAATCAGTTTACCGCGACCCATACTTGCATCAATTTCAATTCCTAACTGCCTGCAGGTATCTGCAATTTCTGTTTCGCTCATCGCAGAAACGTCAATTCCGGTGTATTTTTGGATGGACTCATACATGGTAAGCTTTTCGTATGGTCCAGCAAAGTTAATTTCGTTCTTACCTACAGTAACAACTGGTTTACCGTGAATGGCAGTAGCAACGCGTTCAAGGCATTCCTCAACCATAGCCATCATCCAGATATAATCCTTATAGGCTACATAGATTTCCATTGCCGTATATTCCGGGTTGTGCGTACGGTCCATACCTTCATTTCTGAACATTTTACCGAACTCATATACGCCATCAAAACCAGCAACGATCAACCTTTTAAGGTACAGCTCATTGGCAATTCTCAGGTACAAAGGCATGTCCAGGGTATTATGATGCGTTGCAAAGGGTCTTGCAGCTGCACCACCATGGATCGGTTGTAGGATCGGGGTTTCTACCTCCATCCAGCCTTGCTCATTGAAGTAATTGCGCATGGTGTTGATTACCTTCGAGCGATTTATGAAAATCTGTTTGAAGCCCGGGTTTACGGTTAAGTCAACATAACGTTGTCTGTAACGGAGTTCAGGATCGGTGAATCCATCATAGATATTACCTTCTTCGTCACGTTTTACGATCGGAAGCGGTTTCAAGGATTTGGATAATAACTTGAACTCGGTAACATGGATAGAAATCTCGCCGGTTTGGGTGGTAAAAGCATAACCTTTGATGCCAATGTAGTCACCCAGGTCTAATAACTTTTTAAATACGGTATTATAAAGTGTTTTATCCTCGTCCGGGCAAAGTTCATCCCGTTTCAGGTAGATCTGGATCCTGCCGGTAGCATCCTGAAGCTCCACGAAAGCAGCACTTCCCATGATTCTGCGGGACATGATCCTTCCGGCAAGACTGATGCTCTTATAGGCATCTGGATTAGCCTCAAAGTTTGCAAGGATATCTGCAGCGTTGGCATTGATGTCGAAACTTTCTGCAGGATATGGATCGATACCTAATTTCCGTAGTTCGGATAACGCACTACGGCGTAATATTTCTAATTCTGATAAGCTCATATGGATATATGTTCCGGCATTTACCGGCGACGTTTTACTGAGTTAAATGACTGCAAAAATAGTAAATCTAATCTGCTTCTACGGCCATTTTGTACATCTCGTTGATAGGTTCGGCATACTTACGCTCAATCACCTTTCGTTTTAGTTTCATGCTCGGCGTCATTTCGCCTTCTTCCATGCTGAAAGGACTGCGCTTCAATTTGAAGTTCTTGATGCGTTCGAATTTCGCAAGTTCATTAGACAGCTTCCGGATGTCCTGGTTAATCCAGCTTAAAATCTCCTGATCTTCAATGAACAGCTCAGGCTGATTGAAGTATGCATCCGGCAAATTAAACTGCTCCTGGAGGGTTTCCCGGTTAGGAACAATCAACGCTGTGAGGTATTCTCTTTTGTCTCCAATCAGGAATATGGATTCAATCTTTAGACTCTTCAAATAAATGTTTTCTACCGGTGTAGGATAAACATTTTTCCCGTAGGCGTTAACGATCATGTTTTTAATCCGGTCTGTGATCTGCAGGTTGCCCTTGTAGAAACGACCAATATCACCAGTGTGGAACCAATTGTCACAATCTATCGCTTCAGCGGTTTCCGCAGGTTTGTTGAAATAGCCCTGCATCACACAATGTCCACGAACTACAACTTCACCTTCTTCACATTCGAAATCTTCATTAAAGCTCTCGTGTGTTTGAATGCTGATGAAGTTTTTGGTTTCTACATCTTGTATACCCACTTCAATCCCCGGAATGATCCGGCCGACAGTCCCATAAACCTGGCGGTGATATTCCGTCACGGACATTACGGGCGAAGTTTCGGTAAGTCCGAATCCTTCTAATATTTTAATACCAAGATTTCCAAAGAACTCGCCTACATTTTTCGGAAGCGCTGCACCGCCGGAGATCATGAACTTCAACCTGCCGCCGGTCTTTTCTTTGATTTTACTGAACACCAGCTTGTCTGCAGTATTCTGTTTAAGCCCCAAAAGAATACCTGGGTTTTGGCCAGCTTCTTTTTTGTTGCGATACGCTTGTCCCGTTTCCAAAGCCCACATGAATATTTTCGCTTTCATACCACCTGCAGCAGTTCCACTTTTTATGGCTTTGTCGTGTATGCGTTCCAAAAGTCTGGGCACACAGCTCATCACCGTTGGTCTTACTTCAGCCATGTTTTTAGCGAGTAATTCCAGGCTCTGCGCATAAGCAATGGTACAGCCCTGTGCACAGCAAACATGGTAGGTTGCTGTACGTTCGAAAACGTGCGACAATGGAAGAAAAGATAAAAACAGGTCGTCTTTATCAATAACCGGGATCTGTTGCAGGCACACTTTAACATTTTCCACGAAGTTGCTATGCGAGAGCATAACGCCTTTTGGTGTGCCGGTTGTTCCGGAGGTATATATCAAAGAGGAGAGATCTTTAGGTCTTAAAGCATTACGTAGAGCCGTGATCTGTTGTACTTCTTCTATAGTAATATTTTCAGCTGTATTCAGCACCTCATCGAAATGAATGATCTCCTTTGGGAAATCTGATGGAACGGCAATTTTGTCCACATCAGTAAAGGCGGGGATCACGTATAATAACTCGCGACAGTTCCTGGCGATCTTTAATATCTTTTTAAAAAGGAAAGGGCTGCCGACGAGGATGGACTTAATACCAGAGTCATTAATGATGTATTCTACCTCATGCTCGGACAGCGTGGGATATATGGAAACATTTATTGCACCAATTTGCTGGATACCCTGATCGTAATAGACGTACTCTGGAGAGTTTTCTATGATGAGCCCCATTCGATCACCTTTATTGATCCCCTTTCTTAGAAAGAATGCGGAAACGGCATCGGCATTTTTGAGTGTAGTGCCGTAAGATATCTCTTTCCAGTCGTTGCCTTTCTTTTGCTTCAGGAAGGTGTGGTCGGGATTGTGGATGTTTTCTACTACGTTTCTTAAAAGACTGGGAACGGTAGAAAATTCATTGAAGGTTACCATATAACTGTTTGTTAATTTGGGAGAGCAATGATAGAGTTTTCGAGGTAAAAATGCAACCTGAAATTGTTGCAGACATTTTGGGTATAAAAAAAGGGGCGGATGCCCCTTTTAACACTTTAATTAATGTATTTAAACAGAAAAACTTTCTCCGCAACCACAAGAGCGGCTAGCGTTCGGGTTGTGGAAATTGAAACCTTTACCATTTAAGCCGTCTGAAAAGTCTAATTCAGTTCCAGCCAGGTAAAGGAAAGATTTCATATCCAATGCAATTTTGATCCCTTTATCTTCAAAAAACTGATCGCCGGTTTTTGTCTCATTATCGAAGTCAAGGTTGTAGGACAAGCCGGAACATCCGCCACCTTTAACAGAAACACGTAGGAAATATTCATTATCCATGTTGGCATCCTGCATCAAGTGATCAATCTTGCTTTTAGCTTTATCAGTTATTGTAATCATTGTATCTTGTTTTATATACTAACTTCATGTTCAGGGACGCTAAAGAGAACGCCCCATTTAAAAATTAGTGGTGTGATTTAGCCAGTTCAATTGGCTCCATACCATTTTTTACACGGTAATCGTTGATTGCAGATTTGATTGCATCTTCTGCCAATACGGAACAGTGAATCTTAACTGGTGGTAAAGCCAGCTCTTCAACGATGTCCATATTGTCGATAGCCAAAGCTTCGTCAACAGTTTTACCTTTTAACCATTCTGTAGCCAAAGAAGATGAAGCGATAGCAGATCCACAACCAAAGGTTTTGAATTTTGCATCGGTAATCACGTTGTTTTCATCTACTTCAATCTGAAGACGCATAACGTCACCACATTCAGGTGCGCCTACAAGTCCTGTACCTACAGATTTACTGTCTTTATTTAACGTACCAACATTTCTAGGGTTGGTATAGTGTTCCATTACTTTTTCTGAGTATGCCATTTTATTTTCCTCCCGGCCATTCAAAGCCTGTTAATATCTTTGTTATCTGACAGTGCTTAGTGCTCTGCCCATTCAATTTTACTTAAGTCAACACCTTCTTTGAACATCTCCCATAGTGGTGAAAGGTCCCGCAAATGAAGTACCGCTTTTTTAGTGTTCTCAATTGCGTAGTCGATCTCTTCTTCAGTTGTAAATCTACCTAAACCGAAACGGATAGAAGAGTGTGCAAGATCATCAGATAAACCTAAGCTCTTTAATACATAAGATGGCTCAAGGGATGCTGATGTACATGCAGAACCTGAAGATACTGCAAGGTCCTTCATCGCCATCATTAATCCTTCACCTTCTACATATTTAAAGGAGATATTGGTTACGTGTGGCAGACGGTGCTCGCGGTTACCGTTTACATAACTTTCTTCAAGAACCGTTAATGCACTTTCCAGTTTGTCTCTTAAAGCAGACAATCTTGCTGCTTCAGAAGCCATTTCTAATCTGCATAGTTCGCATGCTTTACCCAAGCCCACAATACCTGGAACGTTAAGAGTTCCTGAACGCATGCCGCGTTCGTGACCACCACCGTCAATTTGAGCGGTAACTTTAACCCTTGGGTTTTTACGACGTACGTAAAGTACACCAACACCTTTAGGTCCGTACATTTTGTGTGCACTGAATGCCATTAAGTCAATTCCGTCAGCATTTACATCTACGGGAATTTTACCAACTGCCTGCGTAGCATCGGTCATGAATAAGGCACCGTATTTATGTGCAATAGCAGATATTTCTTTGATTGGCTGAACAACACCGATCTCGTTGTTTCCATACATGATGGTTACCAGGATGGTTTGTTCCGTCATTGCAGCTTCCAGTTCCTGAAGATCAATCAGACCATCTTCCTTAACATTCAGGTAGGTTACTCTAGCACCAAGCTTTTCCAGGTGCTTACAGGTATCTAAAACAGCTTTGTGTTCTGTAGTTGCAGTGATGATATGATTACCACGATCCTGGTACATTTCAAACACACCTTTGATACCAAGGTTGTCTGCTTCAGTAGCACCAGAGGTGAAGATAATCTCTTTCTCTGTACAGCCAATTAACTTAGCCACCTGCTCACGTGCATAATCTACACCTTCTTCAGCAACCCAGCCAAAAGCATGGTTACGGCTCGCAGCGTTACCAAACTTGTTGGTAAAATATGGGAGCATCGCTTCTAATACCCTTGGATCAAGGGGAGTCGTTGCATTATTATCTAGATAAATAGGAAGTTCCATAAAATATTGGGTCTTGTTTTATACACAAAGATAAGAAAAAAGATTACCAGCGTATATTTGTGGCCTTTTGTATACTGATTATTCCCGTATTTTTACAATTGTATAACCTTAAAAGAATGAATAAAATTGAACATATCGGTATCGCAGTGAAAAACATGCAAACAGCCAATCTGGTTTTCGAAAAGATTATGGGTGTTTCTCCCTATAAAGAAGAGTCCGTACCAAGCGAACAGGTGAATACTTCCTTTTTCAAGGTTGGAGATAATAAAGTGGAGTTGCTTGAGGCCACCGGTCCGGAGAGTGCAATAGCGAAGTTCCTGGCCAAGAAAGGGGAGGGGATTCATCATATCGCTTTTGATGTAGAAGATATTGTGGCTGAAATGGCGAGATTAAAAAAGGAAGGCTTCGTCTTGTTAAATGAAGTGCCTAAGTCAGGTGCAGATAACAAGCTCGTGTGTTTTGTACACCCGAGAGAGACTAATGGTGTACTTATAGAACTATGCCAGCAAATATAAAATAGAAATTATCTGCGTATGGTCTTGTATATGTATAATTAAATTTGGATATTTGCAACCTTAAAAATAAGCGACAACTAAGTATATAAATATATTATCATGAAAAAAGATCTGCATCCATCAAACTATAGGTTCGTAGTATTTAAAGATATGTCTAACGACTATTCTTTCTTAACTAAATCTTGTGTAGATACCAAAGAGACTGTTACTTGGGAAGATGGAAACGAATACCCTCTATACAAATTAGAGATTTCTCATACTTCACACCCTTTCTACACTGGTAAAATGAAACTTGTTGATACTGCTGGTCGTATCGATAAATTCAAAACCCGTTACGCTAAGAAGTAATTCAGAAATAAAGACTTTTATTTTAAGTCCCGTTGCGAGATGCACCGGGACTTTTTTTATTTTTGTCGCTTATGACAATCAATTTATTTGATGATGGTGCATGGAATTCGCTCCGTCCATTAACTTTTACAAGGCCAGTTGCCGATCTCAGGCTTGGCATACTAACCATCGCTGAGAAGTGGTCAAAATACTTGAATGCTGATACAGGCTTCAAGACGCAAGCATATCTTTCCACGAAATACCCTTTAAACCAGGAGGCAGAACTATACATCAATGGTTCTATTTGTCCGGATGTACAGCTTGTTGAAGCTATTCTTGGCCTGAAAACAGGCGACATGCTCATGAAGGATGGTATCACCATCGCCGGGAAGTTTGAACCTGCGGAGGATATAGCATTATCTCATCCGGCAGGTGCTGCAATAGCTTACGAAGCAGACTTTATTAAAATAAACTATCCGGAGGATATCTTTAAGTTCAACGATGTTGAGCTGCGCAAAGATTTCCAGTTGTTAACTACAGGACGTACTTCAGCTAGTCTTAGTGCTACGAATACCTTGATCGGAGATCAAATTTTTGTGGAAGAAGGTGCTTCTGCAGAATGTTCAACGTTTAATTCCAAGAACGGTCCGATTTATTTAGGGCGCAATGCTCAGGTATGGGAAGGCAGCAATGTCCGGGGTTCATTCGCGATGTGCCATGACTCACAGGTAAAAATGGGCGCCAAAATTTATGGTCAAACTACCATAGGACCATTTTCCCGTGTAGGTGGCGAGATCAATAATGCTGTAATATGGGGCTATTCATCCAAAGGACACGAAGGTTATCTTGGTAATTCTGTGCTTGGACAATGGTGTAACATTGGCGCTGACTCCAATAATAGCAATCTCAAAAACAACTATGCTGAAGTTCGCTTGTGGGATTATCAAAAAGAAAGTTTCCGAAGGACAGGGCTCCAATTCTGCGGACTGATCATGGCTGATCATGCCAAATGTGCCATCAACACGATGTTTAATACCGGGACGGTTGCGGGCGTAAGTGCTAACATCTTTGGTGCTGGATTTCCCAGAAACTTTATTCCTGACTTCTCCTGGGGTGGCTCCCATGGTTACGAGGTGTATACTCTAAAAAAGATGTTTGAAACGGCAACGAAGGTCTTTGAAAGAAGGAACCTTCCTTTTGATGCTACAGAAAAAGAAATTTTGCAACAAGTTTTTGAATTAACTGCTGTCAACAGAAACTTTAAATAAATTGCAAGGCCTTAGGCATTGCTTAACCTAAACTAAAAATACCTAATATCATGAGGAAAAAAATTGTAGCTGGTAACTGGAAAATGAATATGGATTATGCTGAAGGCGTTTCCCTATTCTCAGAAATTGTAAACATGGTTAGAGATGAGAAAAAAGGCGATCAGCAAGCGATCATCTGTGCGCCATTTATTCATTTGAACAGCCTGGCTAAATTAGGCGGCACGACCGTTCACATTGGTGCGCAAAACTGCCATCAGAATGCGTCTGGAGCTTATACCGGAGAAATCTCAGCTAAGATGATCAAATCTGTTGGTTGCAGCTTCGTAATTATTGGTCACTCTGAACGTAGACAATACTTCGCAGAGACGGACGCCCTATTGGCTGAAAAAACAAAAGCAGCACTTGCAAATGGACTTACCCCGATTTTCTGTATAGGCGAGACATTGGATGAGCGTAACAACGGTGATTACTTTAATGTAATTAAATCACAGCTTACCAATGGTATTTTTGGCTTATCTGCTGAAGATTTTGCTAAGATCGTTATTGCTTATGAACCAGTTTGGGCTATTGGAACAGGTTTAACTGCTTCTTCTGATCAGGCGCAGGAAGTTCATGCTTTCATCAGAGCCGAGATTGCTACACAATTCGGATCAGAAATTGCTGAGGGTGTAAGTATCCTTTACGGAGGTAGCTGTAATCCAAAGAATGCTGCAGAACTTTTTGCACAGCAGGATATCGATGGGGGCTTAATCGGTGGAGCGTCACTTAAATCCCGTGATTTTACGGATATCGTTAAAGCATTCAACGCCTAATGCAATATATACAAGTCACATTTGAATTTAAAAACATTGAAGAATATCAGCGGGATCTTTTAATAAGTGATCTCGCTGATATTGGTTTCAATACCTTCGAAGATACCGAGAATGGCTTTTCGGCATTCATAGATCAGGATAGCTATAAAGAGTCATCATTAAAGACGGTTTTGTTATCCTATGATGAAGAATTGGAATACAGCTATGCTGTGAACGAGATTGCCGGTGAAAACTGGAATGAACAGTGGGAAAAGAATTTTGAGCCGCTTGTGATCAGTGATCAGTGTTACGTCCGTGCGACTTTTCACCCAGCAAAGCCAGAATATCCATATGAGATTGTAATAGATCCGAAAATGGCCTTTGGTACGGGACACCATCAGACAACCACGATGATGATGGAATATATCCTTTCCATGGACCTGAATGGTAAAACAGTGTTAGACATGGGATGTGGTACGGGCATCCTTGCTTTTCTGGCGGCAAAAAAAGGGGCCTCTCAACTTACCGCAATCGACTACGATCAGGTTTGTTATGACAGTACCCTGGAGAATGCGGCGTTAAACAAGATCAGCAACATCGACATCATCTGCGGGGGTAAGGAAGTTATTCCGGGCTTATCGTTTGATGTTATTCTGGCCAACATCAACAGAAATATTCTGCTGGATCAGATCGGTAGATATTCAGAAGTACTAAAAGCTGGGGGAGAGATCGTTTTCAGCGGGTTTTATGAAAGCCCGGATCTTGATATGATTAAAGAGGCTTGCTTAAATGCAGGCATGCAGTACCAGGATCATAAAAAGATTAATGACTGGGTTGCTGCCCGGTTTATCAAACAATAACAATTATGCGTATACATTTCATTGCAATTGGAGGTAGTGCGATGCACAACCTGGCAATCGCTTTACATAAAAAGGGATTTCAAATCACTGGCTCTGATGATGCCGTGTTTGAGCCTTCCAGCAGTAGGCTTGCAAGATTTGGCTTGTTGCCAAGTGTGATGGGCTGGGATGCAAATAAGATCACTGCCGATCTGGATGCGGTCATTTTGGGCATGCATGCTTTTCCGGATAACCCGGAATTATTGAAAGCTCAGGAACTTGGGCTTAGGGTTTATTCGTATCCTGAATATATCTATGAACAAACGAAGGACAAGCTGCGTGTGGTAATTGGCGGCAGTCATGGTAAGACAACCATTACCTCCATGATCCTGCATGTACTAAACTACTATCAGAGAGATTTCGACTACCTGGTTGGAGCACAACTTGAAGGTTTTGATACGATGGTGAAAGTGACGGATGAAGCTCCTGTGATCATCATTGAAGGCGATGAATACCTCGCTTCGCCAATAGACCGGAGACCGAAGTTTCATTTATATAAAGCCAATGTCGCTGTTATCAGTGGAATTGCCTGGGATCACATCAATGTGTTTCCAACTTTCGAAAGCTATGTTGAACAATTTGACATCTTTATCAATACCATTCAACCTGGAGGTCGCCTGATTTACTGTGAGCTGGATGCGGAAGTTAAAAAGGTTGTTGAAGCCTCTACTGCAGGTGTAGAGAAGATTCCGTATCGGATTCCAGCCCATGTGGTTAAGAATGGTGTTACCACCTTGCTGCCCGATGGTACAGCCCTGAATGTGTTCGGCGACCACAACCTGATGAATTTAAGTGCAGCGCGGCATGTTTGTGCAAGCCTAGATATAACTGAAGAAGCGTTTAACAAAGCAATAGCGTCGTTTAAAGGTGCAGCAAAGCGGTTGGAACTCATTGGCCATACCGAAACGTCTAACGTGTATAAAGATTTTGCACATTCGCCTTCGAAGTTAAAGGCTACCATTGCTGCTGTCAAGTCACAGTTTCCTGACAGGAAGCTGGTCGCTTGTATAGAGTTGCATACATTCAGTAGCCTGAATAAAGAATTTTTACGTCAATATGATGATACAATGGCGATGGCAGATCATGCAATCGTATACATTGACAATGCGACATTTGAGCACAAAAAGATCAGGCCGTTTACTGAAATCGATGTCCAGGAGGCATTTAAAGATGAAAACTTAATCTTCTTTAACGAGAAGAGCGCCCTGGAAAACTACCTGTTGGCAATGAATTTTACTAATACGAACTTATTGCTTATGAGTTCAGGAAATTTCAGTGGTTTAGATCTTATTAAACTGGCACGCGAGTTGAAGGTCTAGACCAAGAAACACACAGTTAAAAAACTATCATGAACATTATCGGTAAAAATATTCGACAGCTACGACAGAAAAATGGATGGAGCCAGGGGGAAGTAGCAAAAAGATTGAAGATTTCCATACCTGCATTTTCCAAAATAGAAACGGGCATTACAGACATAAATATCTCCAGATTAGAACAGATTGCAAATCTCTTTGAGGTTTCGACAATGGACATTATTTCTAAAGAAGGAGAAAACCCACAATCGGTAAACTTCGAAGAGATCAACAGTCTGAAAGAAAAGTTATCCGCAAGAGAAGAAGAGATCATTAAACTTCAGAAAAAGGTTATTGATCTTTATGAAGAAATCAGAGGAGAAAACTAGAAAGTTTTACGCAACGTCATGTGCCGCTTGCCAAAAGCGGCACCCGTTGCTTCATGAATTGCCAGCATTTTATCGTTAAAATCTCCTACCCAAGACATTTCAAGTTCCCTGTACTGATTTAGCGGCAGGACATACTTGCCCAGGGTGATAAATAGGGCAGACTCCAATCCATGTTTTTGATAGGCTGTTTTAGTACCCATTACAATGGCACGCATTCGGGAAACGCCTCTCCAGCGTTTATAAACGAAGATCAGCTTCTGCAGCAAACCTAACTTTCCTTTGAAACCTTTGATCATCTGATTTGCATCGGGAATGGTCACGAGGAATGATGCGGGCTCGCCATTGACATAGGCAAACCAAATGAGTTGCTCGTCCATAATGGTTTCCATCTTTTTGAAGGATTCCATCAGGGTTTCTTTTTTAATTGGTACAAAGTTTTTGAAGTCTTTCCATGCGTCATTATAGATTTCCATTAAATCGTTGACATACTTTTCCGAGTTCTTTTTGGAGAAGTGCTCGAAAGTATAACCAGGCTTATTTGCAACCCAGTTGGCGATTTTGGAAAAGCGCTCAGGAAAAGGCTTGGTGATGTCGAGGTGATTGGTAATTTGCTCGTAAGAAGTTTCAAAGCCGTAAGCAGTAAAGAGTTTGTGGTAATATGGCGGGTGATAGTTCATACCATAGGACGGCGGGCTGAAGCCTTCTACCAGTAAGCCCCAGAAAGAATCATTTTCACCGAAGTTAATTGGCCCTTCCATGGCCTCCATTTTTTGCGCTTTCAACCAGGATTCGGCGGTTGCAAATAGCAATGAAGCAGCTGCCTGATCATCAATGCACTCGAAGAACCCCATTCCACCGGTAGGTACCTCGTACTGATGTGCTTTTTTAAAGTTTACAAATGCTGCAACACGTCCGATAACAAGCCCCTGATCATTTCTTAAGATCCATCTGGTGCAAACGCCATGGCTATAGAAAGGATTCTTAGTTGCGTCAAAGATCTGTTCAATGTCCTGATCAAGCGGACAGATCCAATTTTCATCTCCTTGATATATGAGGTGTGGAACGTTTAAAAATGCTTTACGGGTACTCTTGCTGTTAACTTCAATAATCTGCATGCGCGCGCTGAATGGGTGTAAAATTAAAAAGCATCCTATTTAGGATGCTTCAATATTAAGTTTTTTTTATCAGTTAATAATCATCGTCGTCGTCAGAATCAAAAGTATCTAGCGTATCCAGATCATCCAGAGGCAAATCAAAGTCATCATCCTCGTCGTCGAAAGGAGCTGCTTTGCTAAAGCCAGTGGTCTGAATTCCATCTAGATTGTCATCTTCAAAACGGGTATCATCAACAGAACTTTTCTTGGTGAATTTCTTAGTTGTTGTCATACAAATAAAATAAAATGGCTGGTTACGAATGCTAATTTAAATATACAAATTGATTATCTAAGGGGCGGTACGTGTTGTACAATGCAAAATTAAAAAATAAATAAATCTTCCAAGCTGAATTTTAAAACTTGCATTTAAATATGCGAACCTGCAGAATTGTGCGCAAAAAAAAAGTGGTAAAGATTTTGGCTTTACCACTTTTAACACACAAATGAAACCCTGAATTGAGATACTGTTTTTAGGTTAGGTGAACATATCTTTGGTCAATTCTATAAGAACGCGCTTTAACAAACCATGTTTGTTTAATTTCTAATACAAGTTTAAGGCAAAGCTTGGCTCTATTTTTTTATTCTTAGCTAATGGTAGAAATTATTGAGTAAACGGTCAATTGTGATCAAATTGGCACTTGTATGGTCACCATGGTGCCAGAATTTCCACGTTGATTGATGGAGATCTGGATTGAAATCGATTCAATCTGATTAAGCAACTGTACCCTTTCCTGCGTTAAGCTCATACCTTTGCTACTATGGCTATCCCGCTTCAGTCTTTGTGAATTATCTATACCCACGCCGTCATCAATGATATATATTAGCAGTACTTCTTCATCAATAACTTCCATGGTGATCTGAATATTTCCACCTTCTTCTTTTGGCATGATCCCATGCCAGATTGCATTTTCTACATAGGGTTGCAGCAGCATCGAAGGAATAAAAACCTCTTCTTTATCAATCTTAGGATCTATTTTGATGGTATAGTTGAACTTTTCACCAAAACGCTTCTTTTCAAGCCCTAAGTAGAGCGTAAGGTATTCGAGTTCCTCTTCCAAGGAAATAAAGCTTTTGGTACATATTTCCAGGTTCTTCCGGATCAGGCGTGCGAAACCTGTTAAGATCTTATTGGCTGAGGAGGTATCCTTGGTGTTGATGTAGTGTTGAATTGAATTCATCACATTAAAGATAAAATGTGGGTTCATCATTGCGAGCAATGCACGTTGTTCCAGGATTAAGATCTTGTGCTTTAACACCAATTGCTTTTGTTCCTGGTTTTTCCGCCAATTGGTAATGATTACGGCAATTTTATAGAAGGAGAAACTGGCGGCAATGAGCAGTACCAGAATAAACCAATTGCGTTGCCAGAAATGTTCTTCAAGCTTAAACTTGATCTTTGTAGGATCACTCCATTCGGTGTTGTTGGATTTGCTGCTGATTTCGAAAGTATAATCGCCGGGAGAAAGCGCTGAAAACTCCAGTCTCCTGTTCCGGGTTTCAGTCCAGTTATCTAGAGGATTCAATCGAAATCTATAAACAAGGTCCTGTTTTTCGAAGTCAATTGCGCTATAGATGAAGGTGATGTTATTTTTTGATGGATCAAGTGAAACTAGGGTATCCTCAACAGCGAGGGAATTGTTGTTATTCAGGATACTGGAAACGATGACTTTAGGTGCCTTGCTTTTCTTGGTAAATGCTTTTTTTGGAATGAAAATCAATCCATTGTTCGTCGCAAAATAGGCTGTTTTGCCACTGATGTAAAGGTCATTAACATCGTTTTTTAACAGTGCATTGGTATATTCAAAGCTTTGTATTTCTACCTTAGCTCCATCGATGTGGACATTGTTAATCCCATTGTTTGTAATTACCCAAAGGTGATCACCGTCAACGAATAGTTTCTTACATATGTTGTCGGCTAATCCGTCTAAGATCGTAACTGTCCTGATGATCTTGCCATCTTTAATGTAAGTCAGACCGTAACCGTCAGTAGCAAGTACAAGCATACCGTTTCCAAGTTCCTTGATGTCGTTAACCCGTTTGTCTTTGAGGTACTCGATGTCTTTTGCGCTCTTTAAACCTTCGCCACCTACCGAACTTAAGCCTTCGGTATTCGAGTACCACAGTTGTCCGGTACTATTGAAATGAACCGAATAGGCCCGATTGGCAAAGAAGTTCTTTCCATTTCTAAGCTTTAAAGCATGAAAATGGAATTGCTCCCGGGGGTTGTCAATCAGGAATACTCCGGATGCGGAAGCAATCGCCAATTGGTTTTTAGCGCTCAGGCTGAAATCTTTAACCGCGAGTACTGAACCTGTAGCTTCCCTCAGTAATTCTGCTTGTTGTTGTTGATAGATATTTTTAATTCGACCTAAGGCAAAGTCTGTACTGAAATAAATGGAACTGTTACCACTATCCAGGTGTAGCTGTTTGATGTTGTTTTTAAATCCGAGTTTAGCAAGGCCGATCTTTTGAATGGAACTGGACTTCAGGTCAAGAACATTCAACATCCCCTTATCCAGACCCAACCAAAGGCGGTTGTTCTTATCTTTGGTGATGCTTTTGATGTAGTTGCTGGACAAGCCTTGTTCCTGATTCAAGATGTACATCCGGTTTTCCTCGCCAGGTAGCATGTAGATACCATTAGAGGTCGTAAACCACATGTTTTGGTGCTTATCCCTGATAACCTGACTTGCAGGAATGTTGTGTAGGTACTGCACTGAAGGCTTACCTTTTTCAAACTTGAAGACGCCTTCATTATTGCTAAGCCACAATTCGGTAGATGTTGCATGAATGAACCCCAGTTTGTTGTTCAGCATTTCTGCAGGTACCTTGATGTCGATCGCTTTCACTCCATGCTCAAAGCGCTTCAAGCCATCATTGTCAAGGTATAAAAGGTTGTGCTTTGGTCTGATATCGACTGTCTTGTAGGACAAGGACTTTGGCATCCCGTCTGCGTGATAAAATGCATTATTTTTGAAGACCATACCTGCATTCTGATTGAGCACCCATATATTTCGATCTTGATCTTCATAAACGGAAGCATCTGTGAATTGCCGGTTCATGTCTTTCGATTGAAAATTTACCAACCTTTCGCCGTCAAATAGGTAGAGCAGGTTTTTGTTTGTTCCTAACCAGAATCGTCCTCGGCTATCTTCGAAAAATGAGATAATGATTTCGGTAATATTCAGCTTGCGGAGTAGAGGGGAATTGGATTTGTTGTAAATTTTACCGTTGTGAAAATAACTGAGCTTGCCACTGAAACTCAGAAACCAGATACGTCCGTTCTTATCCTCTTTGATCTGGAGGATCTGATTGTCGGGAAGACCATCGTCAATGCTGAAATTGCGGAAGTATTTGCCGTCGAAACGACTTACGCCGGCGTCAGTGCCGACCCAGATGTAGCCCTTGCTGTCCTGTAAACTAAAAAAGCAAGTATTGCTGGGCAATCCATCCCTCACGTCGAAATGTTCGATGTAAGTGGTTTGCGCCTGAAGAAGCTGCGTGGAGGATAAGAGCACAGCGCAGAGGATATATAGGAAGTATTTGTATAACACTGGGATGTTGTTTATAGCTGCGTGTAGTTTCTTATCCGTTCCAGGAAATCACTTGCTCGTCGCCGGGAAACCGCAATTCGCTGACCATTTTTTAGGGTAAGTTCGAGTCCATTCCTGGAATTATATTCTTGCAGATAGTTTAGATTTACAATGCTTGATTTATGAACCCGCACGAACTGACTTTCTGGAAGGATCTCTTCGTATTCTTTCAAAACTTTAGAGACTGTTATTTTTTCATTATCATGAAGATGGAAGATCGAATAGTTACTGTCCGCCTCCACATGTACAATATGATCAAGATCCACCAGTGTATAGCCCTGGCCGTTTGGTAGGCTGATTTTCCGGACATTTTTTTGATCAAGGTCATTTTTTAAGCTTAACAGGCGGGCGCTGCTCGAGGTATCCGATTTTTTTGACGAAATAAACTTTACCGCTTTCTCGACACTTTCCTTCAGTTCATCAATGTCAATCGGTTTTAGCAGATAGTCAAGGGCGTTGGCCTTAATTGCTTTTACGGCATATTGGTCATATGCGGTAGTGAACACCACATGTGCGTTATGCTGCTCAGCTGTGCTAATTAACTCGAATCCATTCTCTCCCGGCATTGCAATATCAAGAAAGATTAAGTCTACCTGATGCTTCTGTAAAAGAAGTTTTGCCTCGGCGACGGATTTGGCTATCCCCGTGATATGCACCACTTTACAGTTCTCTTGTAACAGGAAATATAGCGAGGATCTCGCAAATTCCTCATCGTCAACTATTATGGCATTAATTGTGTTACTCATTCCATTCGGGTTGTGTTAATATACTAGAAATCAAGTGTGTAGCTATGTGAAATCACTACACATTTTCTTTCACAGTCTGTCCTATATCTGGTTTAATCGTAGTACTTAATCTAACTTGCAAAATAGTTAATCTAAATTTCCATGAAGAATTTAATACAAGAAGAAAAAGAAGTAACTCACGATAGTGAGCGTATTTTAAATTCAGTTTTGCCTCGCCGTTCGTTCCTGCAATTTGCTGGTGCCGGGGCGGTAGGCGTTGCCCTGATGGCGGCAGGATGCAGCAAAGATAAAGATTACGTTGGTCCAACCGACCCAATTGTTCCTGGAGAGAACAAAGTGGAGCTAGGTTCGGGAGACACTGGCATTTTAAACTATGCATATGCGCTGGAACAATTGGAAGCGGCATTCTACACGAAGGTGGTGGAGTCTTTCTGGTCGGGCATTAGCGAAAAGGAGCGTGACTTCATTACAGATATTCAATTGCATGAGGTTGCGCATCGTGAATTATTCAAAAACTTGTTAGGAGATAAAAAAATTGGAAGCCTAGCTTTTGATTTTAGCAAAGTAAACTTTAGTGATAAAAACTCGGTATTGACTGCAGCGAAAGATCTTGAGGATATTGGCGTGGCCGCCTATAATGGTGTGGCACATTTACTTAAATCAAAAGATGCATTAATTACAGCTGCAAAGATTGTGTCGGTGGAGGCACGTCATGCAGCGTATATCCGTGAAATTTTAAAGCAAAATGACTTTGCTGCAGGGGTGGTAGGTGCAAACGGACAGGACCGGTCATTAAAACCTTCAGAGGTACTGAACTTCGTAAAACAATATATCACCACCGAAATCAACGCCAGTAATTTACCAACTGCTTAAACAGAACCCTTATGAATTTTTTAAATATACTTAACGAAATAGAAAAGGCCGACAGTGAGATTTATGATCGCATAAATCCACGCAGGGCTGCAATGAAAGACTTCTTCAGCTTTGGCAAGAAAGTAGCCGCCGCGTCTGTACCACTTGCAATAGGTACTATGTTCAAAAAAGCTTATGGACAAACCGCAAGTCCGGCGGTGATTAATGCTTTGAACATTGCGCTTGCGATAGAATATTTCTCCGCAGAATTTTACACCAGAGGCTTCAATGAAGCACCATTTGGTAGTGTCTCTACAGCAGCAGCGGACAAAGCCGCCATTGCAATTATCAGAGATCATGAGCTGGCTCACGTGAAATTTCTTCAGGATACCATTTCAAAGGCAGGCGGTACGCCAGTTTCAGCACCATTAGTTTCATCTTACGATTTTACTGGTAAGGGCGAGTTTGCTCGTCCGTTCCAAAACTTGGACAGCTTCTTGAAAATCGCACAGGGCTTGGAAGATGTTGCGTTACGTGCGACCAAGGGGGTAGCTGAAGATTTAATGGGTAGTCCATACTTAACTGCTGCATTAAATATGCATGCGGTAGAAGCAAGGCATTCAACAAAAATCCGAATGATCCGTCTTTCCAGAAATCTTTCACAGAGCTTACAGCCTTGGATTTCATTGAACGATGAGACCGATGCACGCCCTGGACAAGGCGCATATTTAGGTGAAGAGAATGTTACGCAACAAGGACATAATATTACAGGTATAAACGATAATCGATCTGTCGATGCTGCAAGGGCCACTGAAGCATTTGATGAACCGATTAGTAAAGCAGCTTTAAAGGATGTGTTGGCACAGTTCAAGGTGATCATCTAATAACATCATATAAAAAGAAAACGGCGATAGAAACATCCTACCGCCGTTTTCTTTTTATACCGATCTTTGAATATACCGGTAAAGCTTTAATATGTAATCACTTGTTCTTCCATTTCCTTCGGCAGTTCGCGGTAGTTATACTGCTGTCCACGTAGCTGCGGCACAAAGCCAGCTTCCATGATGGCCTGCTGTATACCTTTTGCTGTAAACCGGTGCGGTGCACCAGCTGCTGACACCACATTCTCCTCAATCATAATGGAACCGAAGTCGTTGGCACCGGAGTGCAGGCAAATTTGTGCAACAGATTTGCCAACAGTAAGCCAGCTTGCCTGTATATTCTTAATGTTTGGCAACATGATCCTGCTTAACGCTAGCATACGAATGTATTCATCACCGGAAACATTGTTGCTGATACCCCTTAAGCGCTTCAACAGCGTGCCATCATCCTGAAAAGGCCATGGAATGAAGGCTAAAAATCCTTTTGCATCTGCTGGTTTTTCGGACTGAACTTCGCGGATCCAGACGAGGTGCTCAAAACGCTCTTCAATCGTCTCCACATGACCAAACATCATGGTTGCTGATGTGGTAATATCCAGTTTATGCGCGGCACGCATCACGTCCAGCCACTCCTGACCGCCACATTTACCTTTAGATATCAAGCGTCTAACGCGGTCATTCAGAATTTCTGCACCAGCCCCTGGCAGTGAGTCCATACCAGCCGCTTTAAGTGTGCTGAGTACTTCTGTATGACTGATACCTTCGAGTTTGGCTACGTGGGCAATTTCTGGTGGTCCTAAAGCATGTAGTTTCAGGTCGGGATAAAGTTCTTTTAACTTTTTAAACAGGTCTGCGTAAAACTGCAGGCCCAAATCCGGGTGGTGTCCACCTTGTAAGAGCAGCTGATCACCCCCTAAGCGAAAAGTTTCCTCAATCTTCTGCTTATAAGTTTCGATATCGGTGATGTAGCTTTCTTCGTGGCCGGGGCGCCTGAAAAAATTGCAGAACTTACAATTCGCAATACATACATTGGTTGTATTTACATTGCGGTCAATCTGCCAGGTTACCTTTCCGCTAGGCACTTGCTTTTTACGTAATTCATTGGCCACATAAGCGAGTTCTGCTGTTGCCGCATGGTGATAGAGATAAACGCCTTCTTCCTGTGTTAAGAAGTCAAAATTCAAGGCCCGTTCCAGTAAATTGGCAGTATTCATGTCGCAAATATACCATTCCCTGCGCTATTATTATTTCACAAGAATATCACATTTCCCCTGCCTGTAATACCTATATTTGCCGGAACTTTTTTATATTTTATGGTAGATTTCAACCGTTTTACATTAGCCAATGGCCTTCGGGTTTTGGTTCATGAAGATGATACAACACCAATGGCCGTATTAAACATCCTGTACGATGTAGGTGCCAGAGATGAAGAACAAGGTAAAACCGGCTTCGCCCATTTGTTTGAACACCTCATGTTTGGAGGGTCCATTAATATTCCCAGTTACGATGAACCCCTGCAAAGGGTCGGCGGCGAGAACAATGCCTTTACCAGTAACGATATTACCAATTACTACATCACGTTGCCTGCAACAAACCTGGAAACTGCCTTCTGGCTTGAAAGTGACCGGATGTTGAGTCTTGCCTTTTCTGAAAAAAGCCTGGAAACCCAGCGTAACGTAGTGTGTGAAGAGTTTAAGCAACGTTACCTGAACCAGCCTTATGGTGATGTTTGGTTGAAACTGCGTCCACTCGCTTATGAGCAGCACCCTTACAAATGGGCCACCATCGGTCAGGATCTTAAACAGATCGAAAATGCAAGGATGGAAGATGTGAAAGCGTTTTTTAAGAAGCATTACAATCCTATGAACGCCATCATGGTTGTTGGCGGTAACGTTAAAACGGTGGAGGTAAAGCAGCTTGCTGAGAAATGGTTTGAACCGATTCCTTCCGGTGAGAAGTATGTCAGAAATCTTCCAACAGAGCCGGCGCAGACCGCTGCTAGAAAGGAAGTTGTTTATGCGGATGTGCCATTAAACGCAATTTATATGGCTTTTAAAATGCCAGCCCGACGAGATCCCGCTTATCAGTCTTTTGATCTCATGTCAGACGTGTTGTCGCAGGGACAATCTTCCCGGTTATATAATAGTCTTCTAAAGGAGCAGCAACTATTCAGTGATATTCATGCATACATTACCAGCAGCATGGACGAGGGTTTATTTGTGATAGAAGGTAAGCTTGTGGAAGGCGTATCGGTGGAAGATGCGGAAGCAGCCATCTGGCGTGAACTGGAGTTATTAAAAATCCAGGGCGTGAGCGATGATGAAATCACAAAAGTGAAGAACAAAACGGAGTCGATCATGGTTTTTGCGGAGTTGAACCTTTTAGACAAGGCGATGAACCTGGCCTATTATGAACTATTGGGCGATGCTAATCTGCTCAATGCAGAGATTGACAAGTACCTTGCTGTGACACCAGAAAAAATCCAAATGGCTGCACAATCTACTTTCCTTCCTGAGAAATGTTCCACATTGTATTATTTGATTAAAAAAGATGCTTAACAGAACGATAACACCTGAATTTAAACAGGTCAATGATATTAATTTTCTGGTGCCAAACAAACAACAGCTGGACAACGGCATCCCGGTATTTACCATTAACGCGGGACAACAGCACCTGGTACGAATTGAGTTTATTTTTGAAAATGTAAACTACAATGCCTTAAAGCCGCTACAGGCAATAGCCGTGAACCAGTTGATCAACAATGGGACACCTTCGTTAAGCGCAAAGGAGATTGCAGAGCGTGTGGATTATTATGGAGCATTCCTGCAAACCGAATATGGAGCTGATCAAAGCAGTGTCCGTGTGTATACGCTGAATAAGCACCTGGCAGCTGTTCTTCCGATTTTAAAATCAATCATCACAGAAAGTATTTTCCCCGAGCAGGAGCTTGCAATTTTTGTTCAGAACCAGAAACAATCGTTACAGGTTAGCATGCAGAAAAATGACTACCTGGCTAGGAAGCAATTCGCCAATGAAATTTTCGGCAATACCAGCTATGGTTCCAGCATAGAACCCGAGCACTATGATGCAATATCAAGACAAGAGTTGCTGGATTATTTCCATGCAGCTTATAAGCCAGAAAACTGTACCATCTTTGCTGCAGGGAAATTCGATGCAGATGCTTTTGAAATCCTAAACCGGAACTTTGGCGGTAACTGGGGCGAGCAGGTGCCATTTCAGATTAATAAATTTGACTTCAAAATAAAGGATCGCAAAGAGATTTTTATCGAGCGACCGGAAGCGGTACAATCGGCCATAAGAATGGGACGATTGGCAATTAACCGTAGCCATCCTGACTTTCCAGGCTTACAAGTACTAAATACACTTTTGGGAGGTTACTTCGGCTCACGTTTGATGGCTAATATCCGTGAAGATAAAGGTTATACTTATGGCATTGGTTCAGCTGTTGTGTCGCTGCGTGATGCAGGATATTTCTTTATCGCTACAGAGGTGGGTGCAGAAGTATGTACTAGTGCAGTAAAGGAGATTGAGCTTGAAATTGAGATGCTGAAAAATGAACTCGTTCAAGCACCGGAGCTGGACCTTGTACGAAACTATATGCTTGGATCCATGCTTGGTAGTCTGGAGAATGCGTTTTCTCACGCGGATAAATTTAAAAACCTCTACTTTTCTAATCTTGATTACAGCTACTATGACCGGTACATCAACATTGTGAAAACCATCACACCCGAAGAACTCTTGGTTCTGGCGAATCGCTATTTGCAACAAGAGCATTTTACGAGTGTAATTGTGGGTAAAAAATAAAGCAAATTACGATCATATACTTTAAAATAGCTGAAACACAAAGGCGGCTTTGCTGTTCTACGCTAAACATTTTTTATGCCTCATACGCCCATAGATAAAAACACGCTTGTTTATATTTTCAACCCAGACCTGGACAGCATTGACTGGACACACATCTGTGAACTGTTCTATAAAGTTAACTGGCGCACCCGAGTTGAGGACGAGATTAGATTGGCTTTTAGCAAAAGTACCGTGACCTTGTTTGTTTATTTTGAAGCGCAGATCATTGCCTTTGGCAGGACCGTGGATGATGGAAGATACTATGCTCAACTGGCCGACATTATTGTAGATCCTGACTATCAGGGTAATGGGCTTGGAAAAAGCCTGGTCAGTAAAATTAACGAACAACTGGAAAATTATCATTTTGTAACACTCACCGCTGCACCGGGAAAGGGCGACTTCTACAAAAGTCTGGGTTGGAAAAAACAGACGACCGCATTTATCTGGCCGCAAGGACCGAAGCAGCGGCGTCAGCATACGGAGCCTGAAGCCGAATAATTGTCAGCCGCAGGTTAAAAGGCGCATATAACGAGATGTCTATTGTGTATTCCTTATTATTAATGTAGATTTGCCCGGCAAATAATAACTCCTAAATTATTTGCTATGCAACTCGATCCCCAAAAATTTATTGCTGAAGGACTAACATACGATGACGTATTGCTGGTTCCGGCATATTCAGAAGTTCTTCCACGCGATGTGGATACACAGACCTATCTGACCAAAAAAATCCGCTTAAATGTTCCTGTTGTTTCTGCTGCTATGGATACGGTAACAGAATCCGGCTTAGCCATTGCAATTGCGCAGGCAGGTGGTATCGGGATGCTGCATAAAAATATGAGCATTGAACGACAGGCTGAAGAGGTTCGTAAAGTTAAGCGTTCGGAAAGTGGTATGATCCAGGATCCGGTAACACTTAGCAAAGATGCTAAAGTCTCAGATGCCTTTCAGATCATGAATAAATACAAGATCGGTGGTATTCCGGTAATTGACGAAGACAATAAACTTGTCGGCATCATTACCAACCGTGATCTTAGATTCCAGAAAAATATGCAGCGCCCCATCTTTGAGGTGATGACAAAGGAAAACCTGATTACTGCTCCTGAGGGAACAACATTATTGCAGGCGGAAGAAATTCTTCAAGATTACAAGATTGAAAAACTTCCGGTTGTTGATCAGGAAGGCCGCCTTGCAGGACTGATCACCTTTAAAGACATCCAGAAATATAAAAACTTCCCAAAAGCATGTAAAGACGAACATGGTCGCCTTAGGGTAGGTGCTGCTGTTGGCGTTGCTGCTGATAATATAGAACGTGTAGCTGCATTGGTACAGGCCGGCGTAGACGTCGTAACCGTTGATACTGCACACGGACATTCCAAAGGTGTAATTGATATGGTGATTGCGATTAAGCAACGTTTCCCTGATCTGCAGGTTATCGCAGGAAATATTGCTACCGCAGATGCTGCCCGTGCCTTGGCAGAGGCTGGTGCGGACGCCGTAAAAGTTGGTATCGGTCCTGGTTCGATTTGTACCACCCGTATCATTGCTGGAGTAGGTGTACCGCAGCTCTATGCCGTTTATGAATGTGCACAAGCTTTGAAAGGTACAGGCATTCCTGTTATCGCTGATGGCGGTATCAAACAAACTGGTGATATCGTGAAAGCAATTGCAGCAGGTGCAAGCACCATTATGGCTGGCTCGCTGTTCGCAGGTGTCGAAGAATCTCCAGGTGAAACCATCATCTATGAAGGTCGTAAATTCAAGTCTTACCGCGGTATGGGCTCTGTTGAAGCCATGCAGCAAGGATCAAAAGATCGTTACTTCCAGGATGAAGAAGATGTGGTTACCAAACTTGTACCAGAGGGAATTGTTGGTCGTGTACCGTACAAAGGCACGCTTGGAGAAGTAATATACCAATATATCGGTGGTCTTCGTGCAGGTATGCACTACTGTGGAGCAGCAACGATAGAGGCTCTTCAAAATGCCAAGTTCGTGCGCATTACGGCAGCTGGTATGCGTGAAAGCCATCCACATGATGTATCCATAACTAAGGAGGCCCCTAATTATTCCAGATAGGCCCTTAACAAGGGGTTGACAAGGGGTTGACAAGGCTTACACAAGGCCCTGACCTGGCAATTGCCGCGTCAGGGCCTTGTTTGTGTGCGCCCGGCACGGGCGCAAACTATAGGGTGAAAGTCCCGAACGCGCCTTGATAGTGGGAAGCGTTAACCTAAGGCAAGGGTGTCCTTCGCGAGGAGGAATCTGAAGGAAGCCGGCGGTAAATCTCTGGCCTGACGAACAGGAAGCGAATCAGGCAGTTGGATGTGGGTGAGTTTGCACAACAAAATAAAGCCCAAAACTATCCGAAACATCCCGCTGTATATTCGACAGGTATATGGAGAGAAAGTTTGCGTTCTTACCCGGGGAGATCTGATAAACTGCTGC